>JAKSBD010000727.1 GCA_022361295.1 Bacteroidales bacterium | reverse complement strand
TTCCTTTTTACTCTTTAAATACGCTTCTTTGTGCATGAGAAATAGTTTTATTCAAAAATAATCATCTGAAATGGATAATTAACCCAAAATATTATTGCTTTTATTAAATAATTCAGACAAGTATTTCTTTCTATAGATCGTTAGACTATTAGACAATAGACATAAGACTATTTTACATGATGCTTAAAATCAATCATTTAAGCAAAATAAGCTAATTAACTCAAATATCTATTTTTCAATTGATTACAAAAACTTATCGAACTATTATCTTTTAAAGATGGATGGATAATGAAAAAAATTATTTTTGTATCCAATGAGTACAACTATTGCCAAACGACATATAATATTTGGGCTGATACTAATTTGTAATACCATCCTTTTTGCCCAGGCTAATGCCGACTACGAAACCGGTAAACCAAAAGCCGGAGAAGGACTACATAGCTTTTTAATTCGCCATAAATTATCGCCCAAAGAGCATCAGCAAACTTTTCTTGAATTAAACAAAGGTAAATTCGGAAAAAACAATTCTTTGCTGGCACACCAAACCTATTTAATTCCTGCCACTGAGATTGAACTATATCAGCCGCTCTACGGTGCAGAACGTGAGCGATTCCCACTGGAGTCAAATGCTTTAAAAGGTAGTTCCTTTTACCTGGTTGCAGGCCATGGCGGTCCTGACCCTGGAGCTATTGGCAATTATGGTAATCATGAATTACACGAGGACGAATATGCCTATGATATAACTCTTCGCCTGGCAAAAAAACTTGAAGAAAACGGGGCTAAAGTACATATAGTTATCAAAGATGAAGATGATGGCATACGTGACAAACAGATACTGGGCTATGACAACCATGAGACCTGTGGAACAAAAGAAATACCACTTGACCAGAACCAACGTCTGAAACAACGTACCCTTGAGGTTAACAAACTTTACAAGCAAGATAGCGAAGCTTATCGTCGTTGCATTATTATCCACCTTGACAGTCGTAGTAAAAGAAAGCAGATTGATGTTTTTTTCTATCATCACAAAAGAAGCAAAAGTGGAAAGAAGCTGGCATTTCAATTGCGCGACACCTTTGATGAAAAGTACCAGAAACATCAGCCCTCTAGAGGATTTTCCGGAACAGTTAGTTCACGAAATCTTTATTTGTTGAGAAATACAACACCTGTTTCAGTTTTCATTGAACTGGGAAATATTCAAAACTACCGCGACCAGCAACGATTTGTTAAAGCCAACAACCGCCAGGCACTGGCAAATTGGCTTTACGACGGAATAAAGAAAGATTTTGAAAGAAATAATAAGAAATAATCCTTATTTTTGCCTTTCGAAATATTTAAAAATTAATCGACACATATAATACATACGCATGAAACCAACACTTTTAATACTTGCAGCCGGAATGGGCAGTCGCTATGGTGGACTTAAGCAAATGGATGAATTAGGGCCACATGGAGAATCAATCATCGATTACTCTGTTTATGATGCTATTCAATCTGGTTTTGAAAAGGTAGTTTTTGTAATTCGTGAAGATTTTGCTGATGCTTTCAAAGATCGTTTTGAACCTCGTTTGGCAGGCAAAATCAAAACCGAATACGTTTACCAGGATTTAAAGGACCTGCCTGAAGGTTATTCAGTGCCGGAAGGACGCGAAAAGCCATGGGGAACCGGTCATGCTATCTTGATGGCTAAAGATGTAATTAAAGAGCCATTTGCTATCATTAATGCTGA
>JAKSBD010000117.1 GCA_022361295.1 Bacteroidales bacterium | reverse complement strand
GGACTGGATGTATGCCAATACTTCTACAACAGCCCAGCGTGGTGCCTTGGATTGGTGGAAGCCATTCCGCGATGCCACTAAGCCAGTATTCGAAAAATTATATTCTGAAGTAGCTGCAGGTAACGAAGCACAGCGTTCAATTGACTCTAACAGCCAGGAAGATTACCGTGTGAAGTTAGACGCTGAATTGAAGGAGCTTAACGATTCTGAAATGTGGCAGGCAGGTGCTGCTGTCCGTAAATTGAGACCAGAAAACCAATAATAAGTTAAGACACAAGATATAAGTATCAAGACATAGGATTAGTTCCCCCTCTCCCTTCGGGTTTCTCCCCGAGGGAGAATTAACAAAGATGTCATCAATCTTCCCCTTGGGGAAGTGCCGTAAGGCGATGGGGGAGGAAGTGAATTAAGTCTTGATACTAGTGTCTTCATTCTTATAAACAAATCCGAAGGGGAAAGGAATTCGGAAAACCCAAAAAACATTAACCATGGATAATAAAGTTTATATATTCGATACAACATTAAGAGACGGCGAGCAAGTGCCGGGATGCCAGTTAAATACTATTGAAAAGATAGAAGTAGCCCGTCAGCTCGAAAAGCTCGGCGTGGATGTTATCGAAGCTGGATTCCCCATTTCGAGCCCCGGAGATTTTAATTCGGTGGTCGAAATTTCTAAGGCTGTTAGTAATCCTACTATTTGTGCTTTAACACGTGCGGTAAAAAAAGATATTGAAGTGGCTGCTGATGCCTTGAAGTTTGCAAAACGCGGTCGTATTCATACCGGTATTGGTACATCACCTTATCACATTAAATACAAATTAAATTCTAACGAAGACGAGATTGTAGAACGCGCAGTAGCAGCAGTTAAGTATGCCAAGCGTTTCGTCGAAGATGTAGAATTCTATGCCGAAGATGCCGGTCGTTCAGATAACGAATATCTTGCCCGCGTGGTAGAAGCTGTCATTGCTGCCGGTGCTACAGTAATCAATATACCTGATACAACGGGTTATTGCCTGCCAAAAGAATACGGTGAAAAAATAGCTTACCTGGTCAATAACGTACCTAATGTGGATAAAGCTATTTTATCAACACACTGCCACAACGATTTAGGAATGGCAACCGCCAATACTTTAGCTGGTGTAACAAATGGTGCCCGTCAGGTAGAGGTAACCATTAATGGTTTAGGCGAACGTGCAGGTAATACTTCTTTGGAAGAGGTAGTAATGGCCATGAAATCGCATCATGATTTAAATTACAATACAGGTATTGACACGAAACAAATCATGAAGACCAGTAAGTTGGTTTCTACCTTGATGCGTATGCCTGTACAGGCCAATAAGGCCATTGTTGGACGAAATGCCTTTGCGCACTCATCAGGTATTCATCAGGATGGTGTTTTGAAGAATCGTGAAAACTACGAAATCATTGATCCGGCTGATGTTGGTGTTAAAGAATCGAGCATCGTGCTGACTGCCCGAAGCGGTCGTGCTGCATTGAAGCACCGTTTACACGTGTTAGGCTATGAATTCGAAGGTACTGAGTTAGACGATATCTATCAGCAGTTCCTTGATTTAGCCGATAAGAAAAAAGACGTTGCTGACGAAGATCTGGAAGCTTTGGCTGGTTCTGAAAAAGAAAAGCAGGATCGTTCAATCAAACTGGAATCTCTGCAGGTAATATCGGGTAGTTCTACCATACCAACAGCAACTGTGGCTGTCAGCTTCAACGGTGATGTATTTACAGAAACAGCATCTGGTAACGGGCCAATTGATGCGGCCTTTACAGCTGTTAAAGCTTTGGTTAAACGTAAGGTGCATCTTGAAGAATTCCTTATTCAGGCTATTACGCGAGGCAGTGACGACCTTGGTAAGGTGCATGTTCAGGTGGAACATAAAGGACATACCTATTATGGTTTCTCAGCTAATGTAGATATCATAACAGCTTCTGTTGAAGCATTCTTAGATTCTATTTCGAAAATTGGATAACTTTTAGACATAAGTATCAAGACATAAGACACAAGACCGGAGACGGAAATCATTCCTGTGAACCGGGACAGATCTTGATACTTTAATCTTGATACTTGATACTTATAGAAAAAATGGGAAAAACATTATTTGATAAAATATGGGACAGCCACGTCGTCAAAACAATTGATGACGGGCCTAACGTCCTTTATATCGACCGTCACTTTATACACGAAGTTACGAGTCCTCAGGCCTTTGGGGGCATAAAAGCCAGAGGTGGAAAAGTAGCACGTCCTTCACAGGTGATTGCTACACCCGATCACAATATTCCAACAGTAAATCAGCATTTAACCATTCAGGATGAGCTATCTCGTCACCAGGTTGAAACTTTGAAGAAAAACTGTGAGGAGAATGGTATTACCATGTATGGACTAAATCACCCGTACAACGGAATTGTACACGTGGTTGGGCCTGAGTTAGGTATTACACAGCCGGGTATGACCATTGTTTGTGGTGATAGTCACACATCAACACATGGTGCTTTTGGTAGTATTGCTTTTGGTATTGGAACCAGTGAGGTGGAAATGGCACTGGCCACGCAATGTATTATGCAGCCAAAGCCTAAAAGTATGCGTATTAACATTGAAGGTGAATTGGATAAGGGCGTAACGTCGAAAGATATTATACTTTACATCATCTCTAAAATATCTACAGGTGGTGGTACCGGATATTTTGTTGAGTTTGCCGGTTCAGCCATTCGCAGCTTGTCTATGGAAGCACGTATGACTGTTTGTAATATGAGTATTGAAATGGGTGCCCGTGGTGGAATGATTGCACCCGATGAAACAACTTTTGAATACATTAAAGGCCGTGAGAATGCACCTAAGGGTGAGGCATGGGACAAGGCGGTGGCCTACTGGAAATCGCTTGTTACGGATGCAGATGCAGAGTTCCATAAAGAGCTGACTTTTGAAGCAGCAGATATTGAGCCAATGATTACTTATGGAACCAACCCGGGAATGGGAGCTAAGGTTTGTGAGCATATTCCAACATTGGAGTCAATTGAAGATAGCTCAAAAGGATCGTTCCGGAAGTCGATGGAATACATGGGCTTTGAAGCAGGTGATAAGCTGGAAGGTAAGCAAGTGGATTACGTTTTTGTGGGTAGTTGTACCAACGGTCGTATAGAAGATTTGCGTGCTTTCTGTGAAGCGGTAAAAGGAAAACAAAAAGCCAATGGCGTTACAGCATGGATTGTGCCGGGTAGTAAGCAGGTTGAAAAGCAAGCCATTGAAGAAGGACTGAAAGAACAACTGCAGGCTGCCGATTTTGAATTACGTCAGCCTGGATGTTCTGCATGTCTGGCGATGAACGATGATAAGATTCCTGCAGGTAAATATGCAGTTGCCACATCGAATCGAAATTTCGAAGGCCGTCAGGGGCCTGGTTCACGCACTATGCTGGCAAGTCCTTTAACAGC
>JAKSBD010000118.1 GCA_022361295.1 Bacteroidales bacterium | reverse complement strand
TAACCAGGCTCTTAACATGCGGGCTTCAGCCTCCAGCTTTTTAGCCTGCTTCTCATCAATATCAAAATCAGCTAACTTGGTGATCAGCATGTTACATGTCCTGATTGAACTGTACGAATTTTCCTTATCACCATAGTGATTCCAATCACCATAACCAAAGTTCTCTGATCCTGAAACAGCATTGGTTTGCACTAAGGCGCCGTTACTATCCCACCAGTTACGTGAATAACCATTATCGGCATAACCCTCCTGGAAAACCAGGCCGCTACCTGGTATTTCAGCATAAATGGCATTTCGCAACTCTTCTGCTTTTGATGCATTAATTTTTGATGGATCCAAGGCATCATTAGGTGCTTTTTCCAGGAAATCATCGGAACAAGCCATAAATGCCACCAATGGCAATAGCCATATTAGCTTATGTATATATGAATTTATTTTCATTGCTTTTCTGATTTAATTACTGTTGATTAAAATGTTACTGAAACGCCGCCTGTATATGTTTTCATTCCTAACTGAGCACCACGGCCAGATCCTCTTTCCGGATCAAAATCTTCCATACGCTTATCTCCTCTTATTGTAAACAGGTTATCTCCCGATACAAACAGACGAACCTTTTCAAGTCCTACAGAAGTCACTAAATGCTTAGGAAGAGTGTACCCAAGTGTAATGTTTTTGATCCTGAAATAATCAGCATTAAACAACCAGTATGATGATTGTATGGAGTTATACTGGTACCTCAGATCATTCTCCTTAAACAACTTAGGATATTGCGCATCCTGATTGTCTGTTGTCCAGTTATCCAACTGCCACTTGCGAGGCACTGCACTATTAAAGAATGCCTGTGAGGCTTCATTGTCCATGTATACTTTCACTCCCGAGATTCCTTGCCCCAAGGCTGATAATGAGAAGCCTTTATAGTTTAGCTCAATGTTAATACCATAAGTCAAATCAGGTACATCGCTACCTACAATTGTGCGGTCATCGGCTGTAATTTCACCATCACCATCCTGATCAACCAACTTAACCATACCGGCTTCAATATCGTAGCCGCCAAACTCAACCACATCACCATTGGCAATATCATCAGTTGAATACAAACCATCGGCCTCGTACATGTAGAAGCTACCAATAGCCTGACCTACCTGATTGATCCAGTAACCGCTTGGAGGCAGTTTGTCAATTCCATCACCAAGATCGGTAATTTCATTTTTTACGTAAGCCATGTTGACGCCAACACTGTAAGAAAAATCGCCAATGCTTTTCTGGTGGGTTAATGCTATCTCAATACCACTGTTATCCACTTTACCTACATTCTTGTACGGTAAACTGGAAATACCTGTTTCTGGTAAAATATCTGTCTGCTCAACCAGGATATCATCGGTGACACGTACATAATAATCAAATGTAAGACCGATAAGACCTTTCTTAACAGACATATCAAAACCTATGTCTGTGGTTGTTGTCTTTTCCCATGTTAATGACGGATTGGCAATACGTCCTTCAACAAGTATAGGCAATACTGATCCACCATTGTAAACAGTTCCGGCTCCACTAAAAGTATCATATGTATCATAAAGACCCACATTGCGGATATTACCATTTTTACCCCATGAAGCTCTCACTTTCAGGTTATCGAGCCAGTCCAGATTGCTCATAAAGCCTTCTTCGCTTACACGCCATCCGGCAGAGAATGATGGAAAATACCCCCACTTACCAACATTGGCAAAGCGTGACGATGCATCCGCCCTAAAGTTGGCCTCCAACAGGTAACGCCCGTCATAGTCATAGGTGGCTCGTCCGAAATAAGATAAGCTGGATTCTTCTTTAAACGTTCCTTCAGTTGTTAACTGGTTGTCAGGATCGGTAGAACCGCCATCAATGGCATTCATATCATTACTCGGAAACATTTTACGTCCAACATCCAGGTGCTTCGAATGCCAGGTATCGGCGTGCATACCAGCCATAATACCAATATTATGCACTGAGTTAAACACTTTATCATAGTTTATCCAACCATCGTAAACCAATTTCTCACTATAACTCCATTCATTCACCATCTGGTTAACATCCGAACCGGCAATAGGAGCACCTCCCGGGTTCAGGTAACTAGGTACACCTTCTACAGTATTCAGGAATTCGAAATAGCGATAGTCATAATAATTGTAAGCTAACTGATTGGTAAATTTAAATCCTTCGAAAGGTTTAATAATGGCATTAACATTACCCAGAAAATGCTTGGTATCTCTATTATCTCTTCCCCTTGTATGTAATCGGCGTAAAGGATTGTAATTAATCTCTTCGGCTGTTGCCTCGCGAAAATCTCTTACCGATCCCCAGTTCCCATTGGTATGGCGGGCCACCTGCGTTGGTGGTACTCTTAAAAATTCAGTTAGTGAAACGCCCCCCATACTGTTATCGTACTTCTTATAGATGAAATTAACGTTTGTAGAAACTGTTAACCAATCCTTTAAGTCAGCGGTGGTTTTCGATAAAAAGTTGTAACGATCAGTGGCAACACCCGGCGTTAATGATTCATCACGCTGATAACCCAAACCAAAAATATACTGTACTTTTTCTGATCCGCCAGATAAGTTTAAGCTATGCTTTGTAAACATTGCCGAAGGCTCAAGTACCAAATCAAACCAATTAGAATTGGGATATAAATCCGGATCTGAACCATCTCTATACTTTTGAATATCCTCTAAACTATAGCGTAGATTAGCTTCTTCAATACCACTGTTTAACTCCGATGTACGGTACATCTCGGCATATTGAGCTGAATTAAGAACATCTGGAATATAGGTGGCCTTTTGAGCTCCATAGGAACCATTATAGGTAACATTTAAGGCTTCGCTTTTACCTTGCTTGGTAGTTACCAGAACAACACCATAAGCTGCTTTAGCACCATAAATAGAAGCTGATGCCGCATCCTTTAAGAAAGAAATATTCTCAACAATTGTAGGGTCAAGATTATTAAAGAAATCACTGCTTACTTCAATACCATCAACAATATATAATGGGCTTGAAGCACCCGCAAATGTTCCCCGGCCACGTATGTTAATTGAAGCGCCACCCGGACGGTCAATAATAGTCACCCCTGGTACTGTACCCTGTAAAGACTTCAGGATGTTTTCTGTTGGTCGCGACTCCAGGGTTTCACCATTGATCGTTGCCACAGCTCCGGTTAAATTTACTTTTTTCTGTGTACCATAGCCTACTACCACTATCTCATTTAAATCGGTAAACTCCTCTACAAGAGTAATGTTAATACTACTACGCCCTGTAACATTTACGTCTTGCCCCTCATATCCGATGAATGTGTAAGATACAACTGCATCAGAAGAGCTCAGTTCGATGGAATAATTACCATCAATACCAGTAATCACCCCATTGGTTGGATTTGATTTCTCAAAAACATTGACACCTGGCAAAGGTTCTCCATTCACATCCGTAACCATACCGGTAACAATGATTTTTTGCTGAGCACTTGCATTTTCCATGGCTGTTGAAGTGGCAGTAAGAATAATCTGATTGTCAATAATCCGATAATCAACACCGCTATTACTAAACACTTCTTCCAGTACTGTTGCCAGATTTTTATCTTCAATATCAATGTTTATGGTTTTTTCAACATCAATACTTTGAGGGCTGAAGAAAAACTTATAATCCGACTGTTTCTCAATTTCTGAGATGACTTCCAGCAGGCTGGCTTTTTTCAATTTCAGTTTTACCTGCTGTTCTTGCGAAAACGTTGTAGTCGCATAGGACTGAATAAACGTAACAAGTAATAAGACAACCACTGCTTTCATAATACGTAATTCTCTCTTTAGGGTATAGTTATCCCATACCCATGGTTTTTGTTTTTTTTTCATAAATTTGTAATGTTAGTAGAGTTCTAAAAATTAATCACTTTGAACGCTCTGCAATATCAACAGGATAGTGTTCCAGCACTGTCCTGTTTTGCTTTATTTAGATTTTCGTATCACCACCTTTCTCTTTGTAAAAGTTCCGTCTGTCATCTTTTGGGGTTTTTCAATTGTGTAAGAAATTGGTAGAATCAATCTGGCCATCTCCAATACCTCATCCAGCTGTTCATGTTGAATCTTTGCATAAACAGGCATACCCTCCAGCTCCTTATCAGCGATTTCAATTTCAATATTGTAAAAGCTTTCAAGAGCTAGTACCGATTCCTTCAGTGTTTTGTTTTTCAATAACAATATACCTTGTGTCCAGGCCAGGACTTCTTCAGCAACACCCCTGGTAACGATAAATCGATTAACCTCCCGGTCAAACTTATATTCCTCCCCCGGTTTCAACAATGTATGATGCTCATCATTAATACCAAACATTTCAACGCTTCCTTCTTCAAGAAATACTTTTGATACCGGTAACGACCTATCAGCTAAAACATTAAAACGGGTTCCAAGCACCCTTACTTTAAAGTCATTGGTGCATACAAGGAAGGGTTGCTTCTCATCTCTCTTAACATCAAAAAAGGCTTCTCCCTCCAAATGAACGGTTCGTTCTAAGTCTTTGACCAAAGAGTAGTGAATACTGGAGTTCGCCTTAAGCCATCCTTTAGTACCGTCAGGCAGGAAAAATCTGGTTCTTTCATTTGCAGGTGAATGGATGGTCAAGCCCTTTTCAGCAACTATTTTCGAATCATTACGTGGAAAATAGTTCCAGGCCGTTAATAATAACAGAGGCAGAAACAATATAGCTGCAATTCGCTGCATCCATCCTATCATTTTGACAGGTTGTGGCCTTATCTGTTTTTCAGATTCCAGTGCACTGTGATAAATCTTATAATACAGATCATCAGGTGCATTTAATTCTAAATCACTATTATCACATACCTCATCCCAATGCTTACTGATAACCTCCTTAAATTCTCTTTCATTATCTTCTTCCTGCAGATAATTTAAAAGAATATGGTAATCCTTATCAAGCAATGGTTGATGTCGTTTTAACTTGTCAATTATATCATTTATTTCTTCCATAAACGTCTATATTCATACATACTATCCCTAAAAGAATAGCAGGTCCTACATATTGGATAATTTTTTTTCAAAAAAAGTATGAATGTCCTTAATAAAATAAGCTCAAAGCCAGTAACAGGGGTAGGTTGGCCTTTAACCGCTCTCGAATGGTTTGGTAAGCAGCAGTCATCTGGTTTTTAACGGTTTTCTCGGATATATTAAGATAGGTGGCAACTTCAGAAACGGACAAGCCCTCTTTTTTACACAAGGTAAAAACCTGCCTGCGCTTCTCAGGCATCTGCCCTACAATTTTATCAATTTGAGAAATAACATCGGCATATGTATCTTCAGTTACCAGTTCTTCAGAATCATCCATATACTCCAATGCATAATTCTTTTGCAATTCCTGCTCTCGCTTTATGGATATGAATCGTTTCCGGATGGCGTTGTAGGCAATTGTAAACAAATAGCCCTTAAGAGAATCATGGGCCTTAAGGTCTTTTCGTTTCTTCCATATTTTCACAAAGACCTCCTGTACAATCTCTTCCGCATCGTCCTGAGAATTAAAGTAGCGACTGACAAACACGAGTAACTTACGACCGTACAACAGATATAGCGATTCAAAGGCCTTTGTTTCATCATGCTCCAATGCCTCAATCAGTTCCTTTTCTGTTTCCCGGTTATATGCCACAATCGCTCCCTTTTTTAGGTCGTTAAAATAAGTTAAAATAAAAGAATTGGCCAAATCATTCGAAACCAACAGGTGGTAATTTAAAGTTCTCCAAAAGGTTTCAAAGCATTAAAAATGGGATATTACATTACGATTACTTACTATAACAAAATACAATACTATCTATTGTATGAGGTATCCGACAACAGAATCACCACAATGCTGATTCTTGTGAATCATTCTTTTGAACGTCATTGCTTGACGGGGCGTTCCACCCCACAATCAAGACCCTCCACCCATTTACGCAGTTCACTTCCAATACCGGGCCCTTCCGTTCGCCCCATTACCCCTGGTACTTCCCTTCTCCTATGCCGGTTTTCTGCTACTGTTCTGTTCAATTTCATAAGTCTCTGTTTTGCTGATTTGCACCTAAAGCTTTTGACAAACATACAAGATCAAAAAGAACGAGTCAATTACAATGCATGCATTGTAATTTGAAAACAACCCAATCAACTCATATTGTGCCAACTAAGTGCTTTCCACACTAAAAACATAACACAATACACGTTAGTAAAAACACACTTTTACATGAAAAACATTCAATATCGACACAAAATCGTCGTTTTTTGGGGTATTTGGCCCTTTTCCGGGTCACAATCGACCCCGATTCGGATCTTCATCGGTAATTGTTCGGCAATTGTTCGGCTACGCGCGTAGCCGAACAATTGCCGAAGAGCTTCCGAAGAAATACCGAAGCGGGGTCGAACCTGTCCCGCAGGTGGTACCATGCCGAGTGGTATAACTACCGAAGAAAAGGTATAGAAATGCGGGTCAACATTAATTGTGGGGAGTCAATTAACCATATTGAGATAACAAAATCTTTCTTTGGGGTGTAGCCTTTAATTATAATAGGATTCTTACAAAACCCCAAACCGTGAAACTCATTTATAAAACCACTTTATGAGACTGTCAATAATAATGTAGAAATGAAAAACGTCTTACTAAACGGTCATTATTTACAAATGAAAATCAAAAAGTTCCAAATCACTAAACTGCCTAAAACTTTAAAAGGGCCGAGCATCTATTATTGCTCAACCCTTTAACTGCGGAACTAATTGGTGTAATTAACAGTCATTTCAATTGCTTTTGGCTTTAATTTTCTTCGGCATTAGCCAGTTCATTAGCACCCGAAGATAATCTTCAAAAGCCGGAACCGGGCAAAGATACTTACACCAAGGGCGCTTGATAAACAAAGTCACAATAAGTACAATTGACAGAAAGAATACAGCAGTTTTGGTTCCGGATAGATTGAAAAATGTGCCGTATACTTCATAGGAACTATAGCCCGGGTTCCGGAATATCAATGCCAAAAATATTGCCCCAAAAACAATCAGTCGACGGGCCCATTTAAGTATAGTAGTCATCTGGTTTGCCTTTGGATTTTTGGCTTTTGCTATTAGTGCCACACATTCCTGGGTAGCTCCAAAAGGACACACATGGTTACAATACACATTTTTTTTGGTGGTGAGAAAAATAAGCAATACACCAAAAATCAGTATGTACCAATATATCTGATTATAAATATCAGGAAAGTAACCCATAAGCAACTTGTTAATATCCACTAATGTTAAAGGATGGTTAATCCAGAAACCAATAACCCCCAGACTAGTGAGCATTAACAGCCAGCGCACCCGCTTTTTGTTTTTAGAACTTGCCCTTTTAATACCAAAAGTTCCAATGAGCAAGAGAACTATTAAAGTAAACTCAGGAATACCAAATTTCAACTTCCTGGCAACGACAGGTGGTTGTGGCAAATGGTAGGTATTAACCGCAATATCTCTGCTGGTTTCTTTTACACACTCGGTAATAGCCTGAGTAGTATAGGTTGCACCCGTTAAAGCATCTACATCTTCACCCAGAATAAAATTGTCGTTGTATTTCTTTTGTTTTAGTTGCGGAATTAATTGACTATCGCTTACTCGCTTAAACCATGAAGGCGTTTCTTTATGGTCGGCCACGACAATACCTGTGATATTACCTTTGGCATCAACAGCAGTTGCCACTTTCAAAGGACCGCCAAAACCATTAAACTGACTCATACCCACATAAGCAATGGCCTGCACCGAACTATCATTAAACAGTGCATATTGCTCAAAACCAACTATCTCGTAACGTTTTGCACCATTGGCCATATTAAGTAATTGATCACTAATATCACTCTTACTTCGCTGAAAACCAATAACGGCTGAAATAGCCAGTGCTACAAATGTAAGAAGCGCAATCAGACGTTCCATCTTTTCCTTATTGCGCTTTTTTCCTTTATCCATACAAAGTCTTTTTCTTTAACTTTATTAGATTAATTGTGAAATCATCACACCGACTAAACCTCAGCAGTAGCCGGACGCTTGATTGTATTGGTTAACGACTTTACAATTGTAATAATCTTGTCCCAATACAGAATCAATAAACCAACAACGCCAGTCATTAGAGCTATATTCATCCATAAACTAAACAAATTAGCTATTGGTTGAATTAATTGGGGCAATACAAAATTCATCAAGGCTAATGCGGGAGCTGGTGCTTTTTCGGTAAGCTCTGGGATAAGCTCCTGCACAAAGTGTTGGGCATCGCCGAACAAAGCCACACATGGAATCATACGAATCCCCAATGCCAACACCGACCAGGCCAACCATTTGCTCCAGTTTAATTTGCCCACAACAACGAGTACCACCCCTCCTATTAATAATAATGCAGGCAATAACCAAAGCTTCGATAGAATACCGGTCACTTTGCGTAATTTAGCCTTATTCTCAGTCAGTTCTTCGATGGTGGCTTTCTCTTTTATAGCCTCCGACAAACTTACTTTTTCTGGTACATCAACAGTTGTGAGTTGCTTGCGGATTAGACCTGCCAAAGGTGTAATCAAACTGGCCTTAATATCATCAGGAGGTGTACCCATATAATCTTCCAGGTTAGTGCTGAACACTCCAGCCCGAAACTTAACCACAGTAGTGTCTTTCATAGGAGGCATGCCGAGGTTGTTGTACATCCAACAAACAATTTGCTCAGCATTTTTATCCACTCTATCCAAATAAATAGCTGGTACAATGGTTAATTTAGGATAGGCATCCTCCGAGATCAGCCAGGTTTCAATGGCTCCTGTACCCATTTGAAAAACCTGCAGCCGTTCATTTTCAGGCAATATCATATCTGTGAATTCAATCATGCCTTCGTCTTTGATACCTGCTACCATGCCTTGCATCAAGCGGGGCTTTAGGCTCCCAGGGTGCTCACCATAGCGTTTTTGGTAAGCCAAGGTCTTTTTAACAAAAGCCGGCAGTGCCTCATCCGATAAGATATTGTCAAAAATGAACTCTTCCATTTGTTCCTTGTCTGTCAGATAACCTGCAAACTTACCAGCCATGTTCGATAAGGGAAGAAGAATGATGCCCAAAAACAGTAAAACAGCAGCAGCTACTTTCATGCCAATTTTATCGGGGGAAATGGCAAATGCTTTGAAGTTTAGCTTTTCCGGAAACATATTTCGCAAGGCCAGGATTGCCATAATAACTCCAAAACCACAAAAAGTAAATATGCCTACCCAGGCTGCCTGAGGCTCCCCTTCATAAAAACTGGTATTGGCCCAGGCCAGACCTAGTGCTGTCATTCCAATACCCATCAGGGCAGATATCCACGTTCGCGCATCTAATTTCTGACGCATATTTTGTTTAAACAGCAATATTACAGCCAAAACGATTGCTGTAAAAACAAGTGAGTTTATAAAGTATTCCATGTTATTGATATTAGAAAACAGAAGCTAGATGTTAGTGATTACTGTTAAATTTCAAGTGTCATTAATTAGAAACCCCCTTCGCCTGTCGGCACTTCCTCCAGAGGAAGATTTGTGTACTCCAACATTCTCACCCTTGGGGAGATAACCGAATGGAGAGGGGTTTTCTAATACATCTGAAATATATCATTTGACTTAACATCTAATTTCTAGTGTTTATTTAATCTTCTTTATTCCAGAATTTTTCTACGTTCTCGGGTACAACTTCCCCATAACCAAAGCTATCATCCAATATACGGGCAATGTCGCGTCCAACGGGTAAACCCACTGCCAGTTTGGCAAAATCGTGCACCCAGTTTTCGGGCTTGTTATAAGGGCAAACTGCAATGCATATGCCGCAACCCGAACTGTATTTTTCCCATTGTTCAAAGCACTTTTCGTTATCCTGATACCACTTGGTAACACCCGGATGTGATGAAATGGACGTATTGTTAGGCGTTGGCGTTGGATCCACCTCGCGGCTAATGGCATTGGACGGGCATTCATCAGCACATTTCATGCATTTGCGGCAAAACTC
>JAKSBD010000279.1 GCA_022361295.1 Bacteroidales bacterium | reverse complement strand
ATTGAGCTCACCCAGGATAAATCAACCTGCCAACTGTTAAGAGGATAAAATATATCAATACGTGTATCGTATGTCAACTTAACTCCTATTGAATTATACCAATCGTAATCATCACCTCCTTGGTAGTCTTTTGAGTAAATTGTTTCTTTCATATAGTTATTCCCCATTATCACTCCAACATAGAAACTATTCATTAATGAATATGAAAAAATGATATTGGAAACAAATCCATCAAAATTTAATTGTTCAGAAGCTTGCTCACTATTTTTTGGCTCAAATAATATTGATGTATAGCCAAGGTATGTGTCTAACCAGTATTTGTTCTTTTTAAAATACATTGTTTGTTTAATCCCTCCAACAAATGAATCACTAAAATTAGAGTATATCATCCCCTGAGTTACTGAAGGAAAATTCTCTGTATCACTATTGGGTAAACGGTATATCCAAAATGGAACGACAGCAATACCTACACCCCAAGAGCGATTATAAACAGGTGCAGGTAAAACACCAAATTCGGAATCAAAAGATTCAGTAACCATCGAATCAATAGTATTCCATGCATCTTGAATCTTCTTCTCTATCACCTGGCACTTTATACTTTGTGATATCAATAACAAAGTTAAGCACCACAGTAAAACTCTAAACATCTGTAATATTTAATAATAAAAAACCTGCTTCTAAAAATAATAGTATTATTTGGCTAACAACCATTCTAATTACAAACAAATATAGAAGGTTTATTCAAAACAGTATCTATCTGGAAATATCCACATTACGCAGCAACACACTCTATATTCACTTCTTCGTTACAATACCGTATGTAACACCTTGTTACTTATCCATGCTTCAATTAAATACCAACTTGCAGTCGAAATAAAAATATACAACACTAAAATTAAAGAAATGAAAAAGGTACTAATAACATTATTAGGAATAGCCATATTAGCTATTGCTTGTGAAAAAGAGACTAAAAAGGTAAAGCCATCTCCTCAGGCTGAGTTTACAACAAAGGTAACTAAGAAAACTGTAACACTTGAAAATATATCAAAACACGGGGAGGAATATGTTATTGATTTTGGTGACAACACTGATGAGCTTACAACAGACAAATTAACCACTCATGAACATACATACCAGGAAGCTGGCGACTATGAAGTTAGTGTAAAAGCCATTAACAAAACAGGAGAGAACACTAAAAAGCAAAATGTTAAGATAAGCGAAAGCGAAATTGAGGCTCAAGTAGAGACTGCGGAAGGAACAAATGCCACATTCTCAAAATTCACTGCCAATTATGCTATAGATAAAGGAAATAGTGGTGAATTAGTTGAGTTTTTTATGCAATTGAGTAAGACTGAAGATTTTTCTGAACCAGAGCAAATCTTTATTGATAAAGGCATTTCATCGTCTGAACAAAAGCTCGATGACAACAGTACACAATTTGAGTTTAAAAACCTTGAATCAGAGCAGCAGTACTTTTTTCGCATTAAAATGATACAGGGAACACAAGAAAAGTTCTCTAATATAAGTAGTGGTTCTACCGAAAACATTGAAAGTTTACATAACCTATCAGTTAAAGCTAGTGAATTAAGCAATAGCGCCTTTAAAGCGGCTGCAAAGGTAAATGAGTATGACGATAAATGTTTGGATACTTACCCTACAATAGCTCCTCTTGTATTTGCTACAGATGCCGAATTTACAGAAATAATTACTACTGTGAACTATGGGAATGAAGCTAACATTTATTACAGGGAGCCGGCACAAACAATATATGTAAAAAGCACTTTAGCCTATAAAGGAAAGCAACATACATTGGTAGACCAAATTAGTACAGAAGCTATCTGCCTAATAGAATTTACTGATAATAATAAGTTCGATGCTGAGTATTCTTCACTTGATGGCGAAACCATATACATTGACAGTAAAGATGGTCAACGTTTTATCGTAAGATTTTCTCAAAGAAATATCCAAATCGGTGATTATGAAATTGTATTAGGAGATTCCCAGCCTTCTGAAAATCAAGTTAGAGTATACTACGTTAATGCCATTGAGAATGTAGTTTACAAAACCTCTTATGTGCATGAAGGTGTTAAGCTACAGGTATATAAGGTAGATGAAGAGGCTGTATATGCCAGAATTATAGGCGCCTTAAAATTTGAGCATAGGCCTACAGATTCTAAAAACACCTCTTCAATCATATTTAAGGCGAATAAATAATAATTATAACAATAGTGAAGTTGTGATCTTTCAAAACTAATTATTGCCACATTTACAATATAATACGAACATTGTCATAAGCATCTTTGTTCTAGCATTTATTATTAATATCACACGAAGGAATAATAACTCAGAAATATAATCTGATATTTTACATTTTTAACATTAATATTTCCAAACATGAAGAACCTATTAATTTTAAGCCTCGTTTATTTAGTAACATTTAGCAGTTGCCAAACTAAGGAGTCGGTTAAAACTATTACTGCAAAACACCAAGGCGTTAAAGCTAAACTGGAATTAATAGAAGTTGACCAGGAATTTATTAAGAACTCTGAAATGGGAGGCATTCCATTGGCACATTGGGATTCTCCTGAATACGCAGCCTATAGTTTTCCAAATGCATATAAATACACACGCCATTATCGTATTTCAAAAGGTTTGCTAGGTGCTGAAGACCCGATGCTGGTACCCGAAGAAATTAAAGTAACCAATTCGCTGGATCTAGGTACATTAAGCGGCTACGATGCCGAAAGGGAGTTGCCTTTGGATATTTTGTTACGCGATCGTTTAAAAAACCATTCAATGGTTGTTATCAAAGATGATGAAATTGTACATCAACACTTCTGGAATGGCATGGATAGTAATTCTACACATCTGGATATGTCGGTAACAAAATCCTTTACTTCAATGTGTGCATCCATTGCAGTTAAAGAAGGTAAGCTGGATATGAGCAAGCCAATAACGCATTACCTGCCTTATTTAAAAGGAACTGCTTTTGATGGAGCAACTGTACAGGAAGTTGCTGATATGCGCACAGGCTTAGATATTCCAACACCAAAACATTTATCATGGGATCCTAAATTCACCCAGTCTCAAGAGTGGAATGGTCCTAACGAGAGTGGTCTTGTAGGCATATCAGAATACATTAGTCTGATAAAAGAACGTAAATACCCAATTGGCGAAAAGTACCAATACCAAGACCCAAATACCGAAGTATTAGGTTTAGCGGTAGAAATGGCAACTGGTGAGAACTTGGCCGATTATTTCGAGGCGAAAATATGGAAGAACCTTGGCGCTGAAAACAATGCCTACTGGATGGCCGACCCTGCCGGATTTGTTGTTGCTTCGGGCGGATTAAACATGACTACACGCGATTTGGCACGCGTAGGCCGCATGTTATTAAATGATGGCAATAACTATGTTGGCGAAAACATTATTTCGAAGGAATTTATTGAAGCCCTTTGGGAAGGTAACGATTTAGTTAGAAATGCCTGGAAAGGTAGTAAAGAAAGCCATTTGGCAGCAAACGCCTGGTACAAAGACCAGTTTAGAGTTCTTAATGTGAGTGGTCATACAGTATTGTGCATGGTTGGTATTCATGGACAAGTTTTGGCCATAGACAAAGATAAAAATGTGGTAATTACCATGAACGGTGGTTACACACAAACAGAAACACCGCGAATGGCTAACCTTATTTTTTACCAAACCATTCCAGCCATTTTGGATGCATTAAAATAAACTATAT
>JAKSBD010000215.1 GCA_022361295.1 Bacteroidales bacterium | reverse complement strand
GTGTTGGCCAAGTAATACACTTTATATAAACTAAAGAATGAAAGTAGTTGGTTATTCACTTAACTAAGAGAGACCAATACACAGCAAAAGGAGGATGTCCAAATTGAAGGATATTACTCGCAAAGAACGCAAAAGATGAGAAACGCAAAGTGCGCAAAGTGTTGAAAAATAATTCCATATACTTTGTGGCCTTTGCGCAATTCTTAGCGGCCTTAGCGTGAAACTTAAATTTTTGGACAGTCTGATTTTATAACCCAATTAAAACTAGTATATGTCAGTAAGGAACGAATATGTGATGTCATTGGCCGGAGTCAATATCTCTGCCATGTCTTACGACGAGTTGGTCAATCTATTTCAGAATGTGTTAAAAGGTGGTATGCATGGTTTATGCATCAGTCCATATACAGAGGGACAGAAACCCGGTGACCAGTTGAGTGAAGAGCAAGTCAGGAGACGCCTAAACATTATTCGCCCATACATTAAGTGGGTCAGAACATTTTCGTGCACTGAAGGTAATGAGCTTATTCCTGTTATTGCCAAAGAAATGGGGATTAAAACCCTTGTTGGAGCATGGTTGGGTAGAGATAAAGAGATTAACAGGAAGGAGATAGAAGGCGCTGTGGAATTAGCGCATAAAGGCTATGCCGATGTTATAGCTGTTGGTAATGAGGTGTTGTATCGTAAGGACTTGAGTGAAGAGGAATTATTGTTTCATATCAACCAGGTAAAAGGCAGTGTCAAGAATATTCCGATTGGATATGTGGATGCCTATTATGAGTTTGAAAATTGTCCGGCCATAACAGAAGCATGTGATGTGATTCTGGCCAATTGCTATCCTTTCTGGGAAGGTTGCAGCCTCGAATATTCCTTATTGTACATGAAAGATATGTACCGTCGTGCTGTAAAAGCCGCCAATGGTAAAAAAGTAATCATCACCGAAACCGGCTGGCCAAGCAAAGGCATGCCCTTTCACGGGGCACAGCCATCCCGGCAAAATGCCTTAAAGTATTTTATTGATGCGCAAAAGTGGTCGCGCGAAGATGGTATAGAAATATTTTATTTCTCATCGTTTGACGAAAGCTGGAAAACAGGAACTGAAGGTGATGTGGGTGCCTATTGGGGACTCTGGGATAAGGATGAGCAATTGAAATACAAGTAAGCAGGGTAAGAGAGCGAAATGAAATTAAAGGAATTAATCAATATTGAATCGGGAAACGCCATTTGTTATTCGGGCTTTCGTCACGGACAGAGCCCGGATACAGGTGTGTTTCCAAGTTATGAGCAGGTTAAAGAGGATTTGCTGATCCTGGCAAAAAACTGGAAATACCTGCGTTTATATGATTGTGATAAGCAAACTGACCTGGTGTTGGAAGTAATTCGCAAAGAAATGCTGGACTTTAAAGTGATGCTGGGAGCCTACATTGGAGCTGAGGTTAATAACCATGGATGCCCATGGGGAGGTATTTATGCCGAAGATCAGTTGAAAGTCAATAAAGACCGCAACACCCGTCAGATTGAGAAACTGATTGAGATGGCAAATGAATACCCTGATATTATCTTTTCACTATCGGTAGGTAACGAGGCCACAGTAGATTGGACTGATCATTATGTACCGGTTGATTCAGTTATTGACTATGTGAGAAGAGTAAAAGCCGGTGCCAGCCAGCCGGTAACCTTTTGTGAGAATTACCTGCCCTGGCATGACAAGCTAAGGGCACTGGCTGAAGAAGTGGATTTTATCTCCATACATACCTATCCGGTATGGGAGTATAAAAACATTCACGAGGCTTTAGATTATACCATACAGAATTATAACAGCGTGGCTGAGCGTTATCCTGATAAGCCTGTAGTGATAACTGAAGCCGGTTGGGCCACTAATTCAAATGGTCGCGGTATATGTCCGGGTAATGTCAGTGAAGAACTTCAGAAAGTCTATTATAACGATTTGGTGAACTGGAGTGTGCAGGAAGATGTGATGACATTCGTTTTTGAGGCCTTTGATGAACCGTGGAAAGGTTCACCCGAACCAATGGAGCCGGAAAAACACTGGGGCTTGTTTACAGTGGATAGACAACCAAAATGCGTGATGCAGGAATTGTATCCGGAATTGATACCCCAGCAGGAATCACAAGTTTAATAGAAGAATTCAGAGTCATGAAGCAGATAAGAATTACAATCATACTATCGTTTTTAATAATAACTATTGTGGGTTGTCAGTCAAAAAAAACGAAACAAAGTAAGCAACTGAAAACCGATGCAAAAACAGTAACAGCATTACAAAGTGCTGAAGATTTGCTTTGTGGCACTTCGCGTGCTGTATGTTATTCAGGTTTCAGAACAGGTCAGCATCCTGACAGGGGCGATGGGGCGGTTCTTCCAACCGAGGAGCAAATACTGGAAGATTTATTCATAATAAGTAAAGACTCGCTTTTTAACCTGATTCGTTTATACG
>JAKSBD010000276.1 GCA_022361295.1 Bacteroidales bacterium | reverse complement strand
AGTGACAAGGATACAACCGGCTTTAAAAAACTTAAAATACTGGAGAGCTTAAACTTCAGCACGAGCTACAACTTTCTGGCCGACTCATTAAAATGGCAGCCTGTTAACATGACTGGTCGTACTAAACTTTTTGGCACCAATGTCAACTTTGGAGCGCGCTTTGATCCTTACGCACTGGATACCATTAACGGCGGGCAGGTCATTCGTGTTAATGAATCTGTTTTTTCGCAGCGAGGGAAGCTATTTCGTATGACAAGTGCTAATTTAAGCTTTGGCCTTAATTTTGGCTCTGACACATTTAAAAAGAAGGATAAAAAAGGTACGACAGATCCTAATGCAACCAATGAAGACCCGAATGATCTTCCACCCGATCCTTTAAATGATCAGGAGTTTGATCCACGAGCGGCCTTCCAGGGAGGCAATGCTACATTTGTTGAAGGTGACGATGGTTATGCCAAATTTGAAATACCCTGGAATATTTCTATTAATTACTCTTTTCGTTTAACAGAAGACAGGCAGAAGTTTGACCCAAAGAAAATGGCTTACGACTATAAAATCACGTCTGACATCAACCTGAACGGTAACCTGTCATTAACTCCTAAGTGGCGCATCAACTTCGCTTCCGGTTATAGCTTTGACCGTAAAGAAATTGCACATACTAATGTTGGCATAAGTCGCGATTTGCACTGTTGGAGCATGAATTTTAACCTTGTTCCTGTTGGTCGATATAAGTCATATTTCTTTACCATCAGGGTAAATTCAAGCATGCTACAAGACCTTAAGTACGAAAAGCGTAATCACCCGCGTGATAACGACAGCTTCTACTAAAAAGACATGATTAATCCTTAAATAAACTAATAAAATGAAAAATGTAATTTCAACAACAAATGCTCCCGGAGCAATTGGCCCTTACAGTCAGGCAATTGAAGCTAACGGTACCCTATACATCTCAGGTCAGGTTCCTGTTGATCCGGCAACCGGTAAAGTTGTAGAGGGTGGCATTAAAGAGCAAACTGAGCAGGTAATGAAAAACATTGCAGCAATTCTTGAAGAAGCGGGTTATACCTTTGCTGATGTTGTAAAATCAACTTGTTTACTAAGCGATATGAGCAACTTCGCAGCCATGAATGAAGTATATGGTTCATATTACAAAGAGAATCCACCTGCACGGGCTGCTTTTGCCGTTAAAGAATTACCACTAAGTGTAATGGTCGAAATTGAAACCATTGCGGTAAAATAACAGCATTATAAAAGAATACATCAGGCGGGTAACTTCAATAGTTATCCGCTTTTTTATTTCTTCAATCTCGTTTTTAACAAATAAGCAGCTGAATGGGCTATAATATTTTCTTAATAGGTTTCTTATTTTTTAAGATGCATAATCAGATACTAAAAAATGGTCCTTCGATATTTAAAAAAGGTAGTATGATTTTTATAAAATCCTACTAGGATTTTCAAAAATGGTAGTATGATTTTTGAAAATGATCCTGATGATATTTGAAAATGGTCCCGATGATTTTTAAAAATGGTCCTGACGATTTTTAGAGATGCTTATGAGGCTGCTTAAATTTGATTATTCCAAACTTAATAGTACAAAAAAACCACCATGTCCCCATGGTGGTTTATGTCTGTTTGAAAAATGTTTTTTTAATCTATCCGAGATTAATAAAAGTGTTATTCGGCAACTACCTCAATTGAGATTTCTACCTTAACTTCACGGTGTAATTTTACAGTTGCATTGTAAGTACCTAATTCCTTAGCATCTTCTTTCATAGAAATGTTCTTACGCTCAACGTTAAAACCGTCCTTAGTTAAAGCTTCTGCAATTTGAATAGTGTTTACTGAACCGAAAATCTTACCGGTTGATGAAGCCTTAGCACCGATAGTAAATGACTTACCTTCAAGTGTCTTAGCGACTTCAAGAGCTTCATTTTTGATTTTCTCTTCTTTATGAGCTCTTTGACGCAAGTTTTCTGCGTGAACTTTCTTAGCCGAAGGAGTTGCTAAAATAGCAAGTCCCTGAGGGATTAAATAGTTACGTCCGTAACCATTCTTTACCGTCACAATGTCGTTCTTATGGCCAAGATTCTGAATATCTTCTTTTAAAATAATTTCCATCGTAAATCCTCCTTTTTCTTATTTCATCAAATCGGTTACGTATGGCAACAAGGCCAAGTGACGTGCACGCTTAACTGCTTGCGAAACTTTT
>JAKSBD010000674.1 GCA_022361295.1 Bacteroidales bacterium | reverse complement strand
TGTTGAACCATAATTAGTTTGATAAAAAATCTGTCCAATTGAATAATTCATTGAACCGCTACGAGAATTTACGTCACCCCAATATAAGATAAATAGTATTGATTAATTGTTGGGTTGCCATTTGGTGATTTAAAACTCTTGTCAAAAAGGTCAAAGCTAAATTCTGGTAGCTTAATAATGGCATTTCTTGCGCTCTTTTTGATTTCATTTAAAGCTTCATTTATTTCACTTAAAACGGTATTGTCTTTCGCTTGTGGTAAACTATCAAACTCCTTTTGTGTCAATACAAATTTTGTAGTGTAATACTTTTGTTTCCTATTAAAGGTCACTCTTAGCTTTACAGGATGTCGATTGTCTTTCTTACGTTTTGTCCTTACATCTAAATAGATTTTATATGATGCTATCTTGTTCATTCTCTAAAAAATTAACATACATTTTAACATACAAGTATGGTAAAATATGTATAAATAAACACGCTTTCAGTAGACTTAAAGTGCATAAAAACAGACTGTTACTACAATATGGCTTTATTCTAGTAAGTATTAAAAAAACTCATAATCAGGGTGTCCCTGGTTCAAGCCCAGGTGGGCCCACCCCTTAAAAGAAAGCCACTTACATTATGTGAGTGGCTTTTTTAATTCATATCTATAGATCCAATTTTTCTTCACCCCACCTACCCCTTCACAAAATACACCAGGTTAAACCACTCTTTGGTATCAGAGTAAAGACCTTCAATCCGCATGCCGCCCAACTCACCAATTGCCCTAAGCTTATCAATCGTGTACTTGTAAGAGTTCTCGGTGTGTATGGTTTCGCCTGCCTGCAGAGTAATGCTGATCTGATTATTATTGAGTAAAATGGTTTGTGTACATTTTGATTCCAGGTGCATCTCAATTCGCTGCTGATCATCGTTATAAAAGGCCAGGTGCTCAAAGTTATCGGGGTTGAAGGCCGACTGCGTATGGTGATTAATCACATTCAGAATATTCTTGTTAAACTGAGCAGTAATGCCTTTACTGTCATTATAGGCCGCGTTAATAACCCCCGTATCTTTTACCATGTCAACACCCAGTAATAAACCATCACCCTTGTTCATTGAAGCACCCAGTTCAGTCATAAAGTTTTCCACCTCTCTTCTGGAGAAATTACCAATGGTGCTGCCCAAAAAGCAAAATAGACGTTTATCCTTATCGGGAATCAGATCCAGCTGGTGATGAAAATCGGCCACAATACCCGTAATCTTCCTGAGTTCAAACCGCTCGGTAATACCCTCAATGGCATTGCTGATGGCCGACTGACTGATATCGACCGGATAATACGTGATAGTGGATAAAATAGCAGGTGCTATCTGTCTGAAGATAGACGAAATCTTAGACGAATCACCACTGCCCAGCTCAATAATATCGATGTTTCTAAGGTCAATATTTAATCGGCTTACAATGCTTGACAATATCTCTTTTTCACAATTTGTGGGATAATATTCCTTAAGCTGCGTGATTTCATTAAACAGTTCAGACCCCTTTTTGTCATAGAAAAACTTGGGGGATATGTATTTCTGAGGGGCTATTAAGCCCTCTATGATCTCCTGCTTTACATTGTTAATACCCCGCCTGGGAAGAAAATTCAAGACCTCTGTTTTTCCAACCTTTATAACTTGTTCATCAATAAAATTCATAGTACATGTTTTAATTAGGAATGCCCGTTTCAAAATGGTTATCAGGGTCGTTGCTCCACTCAAACCAGCCCCCGTCGTAAACCGAAACATTGGGCCAGCCCATTAACCAGGCATTGTAAAACGCTTCACTGCCACGCCAGCCCGTACCACAATAAAAAGCCAGGTGTTTATCAGGCGTAATGCCTCCTTCATTCCATATATCCATCACCTCCCGCGACTCCCTGATCGTATGATCCAGGTTGCGGTAGTTCTCCATGTGGTACGCATCGGAGCCACAGTTACCAAACACCGATCCGGGGATGCGTCCTTTCTTTTCGATATAGTTATAACCACTCACATTACCAATATACTCTTCCCAGCTGCGCACCGAAATAATATCCGCATCAGCAGCCTTAATCATTTCTTTGGCCTGGGGAGTATCAACAAATAGCTCAGGTCGAGCAGGTATTTCTGCGCCAAACTCTTTAACAGGCACTTTAGGCACATCATCAGTGCTGATAGCATACCCCGCATCTTTCCACGACTGGAAGCCGCCATTCATCACACGCACATCCTTAACACCCGCATAAAGCATGATGGCATTATTACGAATGGCCCCCAGGTGACCTGCCGCACTTCCCGGAAACTCATCACGGTTATCGGGCCACATAAACTTACCATATAATATAACCGTCGTATCTGCTGTAATACCATGTTGTTCAAGAGCCAGTTTAAGTTCCTCCGGCGAACGACGGTTCCAGGTGTCCGGCGATTCCAATGCCAGGGTATCCATGTCAATGGCACCCGGAATATGGCCCGAAAGGTAGGCATCCCTGTTGCGGTAATGAGCATGCACAATCACAACCGCCTTACCTTCCAGTTCGGGTGGTCGCTTACCATCCACTATGTTTTTTACCCACGAGGCTGGCACCAGGCGGTCATAGCGGGGCAGAAACTCCATGGGTAGACCATCGTTGCTGCACCATTCATCTTTAAAATGGGGATAGATGCTCGTATTGCCATAGCCTGCTTTGTTCAGCAACTTAGCCACCTGCAGGCTGTCCTCCCGGTTATTGCCATAAACAACCACTCTGTTTTCAGGAAGAATGGATTTTGACCTGACAATCTCGATCCAGTCAATGTAAGTGGTCCATTTAAGAGGTAAGGACTTGGCACCTTTAATGTGTCCGCCACGCATTTCATTGTTCAGCTTCCAGCCGTTGTAGGCATCAGCCTCGCGAACATCGATAATATGAATATTGGATTGTGATACTAATTCAGATAATTCCTTCGTCGTAATCTCGGGGTATTCTTGCATATTCTATAGTTAAAAGTTTAATATTTCTCATCTCTCATCTCTCACCTCTCCCTTCTATTTACACTCTATAATCATCTCATCCAGTGTCTTGTGCCTTCTGCCCGCCACCTTTTCAAAGTCAGATATACCATCAAATTGACCGGCTCTGATGCCTTCATAAATACCGCCGATCACCGTACCCAGAAACTCACCCAGGGCCGCCTGTCGATTAGCAATGTATTCATCAACCGATATGTTTTTAAAGACCAGCTTCGTGTTGTATTGCCTGTTGATAGCCTCAGCCAACTCATGCTGCGAAATCGCTTCACCAAACAAATGATAAGTTTCATTTTGCAACCTTTCCTCAGTCAGCAACTTAAAATAAGCATAAGCCAGTTCGTCGCGCGAAGTATAGCCGCATTTACCCTCGCCTGCACAGTTGATGATGCCACCTTCAGCTATATAAGTATCAATGTATTCCAGATCCGGTTCAATATAAATACCATTCCTGCCAATAGCCCATTGCAGACCTGAATTCCTTATGTCAGCCTCCGTTTGCCTGTTACTGGCAACAACAGGACTGAATGCATTACCCTCCTCAGCACCACATATACTTGTGTAAACAATCTTTTGAACGCCATTCGCCTTCGCCGCCTCAATAACATTACGATGTTGCTGTATACGCCTATCCGGATGGTCCATGCCCGAAATCAGCAAAACCGCATCCACACCCTTAAGCGCATCCATAAAATCATCACGACTGTTGTAGTCTCCTTTCCGAATTTCTACC
>JAKSBD010000119.1 GCA_022361295.1 Bacteroidales bacterium | reverse complement strand
GTTTGGCACCTCGATGTCGGCTCGTCACATCCTGGGGCTGGAGAAGGTCCCAAGGGTTGGGCTGTTCGCCCATTAAAGTGGCACGCGAGCTGGGTTCAGAACGTCGTGAGACAGTTCGGTCCCTATCTGTTGTGGGCGTAGGAAATTTGAGAAGGCCTGACGTTAGTACGAGAGGACCGCGTTGGACATACCGCTGGTGCACCAGTTGTTCCGCCAGGAGCATTGCTGGGTAGCTAAGTGTGGAAGGGATAAGTGCTGAAAGCATCTAAGCACGAAGCCTGCTTCAAGATGAGATTTCCATTAAGGGACGTTAGAGACGATGACGTTGATAGGCTGCAGGTGTAAGCGTGGTGACACGTTAGCCGAGCAGTACTAATTACCCGAAGCTTTCAAGAGAATGTTCTCTTAGAGATATATTTGACACACACAAAGATTGGTAGATATGATTTTGATTTGCAGCTGATATGTTATATAGGTCATTAGATCGATAGGGCATAAGGTCAGAAGAATTTTTCTAAGGACCTATTAACCTAAAGAACTAATAACCTAATACAATATTCAGGTGGTTATTGCATCGGGGTTCCACCTCTTCCCATTCCGAACAGAGAAGTTAAGCCCGATAGCGCCGATGGTACTGCGTAGAAGTGGGAGAGTAGGTCGCCGCCTTTTTTTAGAGAAACCTCTTATTCATTAGAATAAGGGGTTTTTTGCGTTTATAGAAATCTTAAAAAACATCTGACATGTTATTTTTATTAATTCCAAATAAAAGTTACTTTTGAGGAAAATTAGAAATAATGCAGATTACAGAGGATATGAAAATGGTTGATGTAGTGCAGCATGATATTCAATTGCTGGCAGTCATTCAACGATTTGAAATACCATTAGGTTTTAAAGAGCGATCGGTAGCTGAAGTTTGCGAAGCAAACGATGTAAATACAGCTTTCTTTCTTCAGATAGCGAATTCTTTTCATGATAAATCATTTTTAAACTGGGAGAAGTTCAAAGCTTTTCCTGTTGAATGGATAATAACCTATTTGCGAAATGCGCATCGTTGTTATTTAGATTATCGAATACCTCAAATTGAAAAGCAAATTGAAAGCTTTGAAAAGCAGGTAGATAAGGATGAACAGAATGTTAAATTACTTCTCGGTTTCTTCAGAAAATATATAAAAGAGTTCAATACACATATTGAACAGGAGGAAGCCAATGTATTTCCTTATATCCTTGAATTAAACGAACTGGTTAAGACTAAGAGCCAAAATGGTAAAACTAAAGGAAAAAAGACCTCTATAAAGGAATATCATGAGGAGCATAACAGCATTGAAGAATCATTATTTGATTTAAAGAATATTTTACTTAAGTACTTACCACCTCCGGTAAATAATTGCTTATATAACAACTTAATATTTGACATTTTTCGTTTGGAAAGAGATTTACTGGATCATGCGGAGATTGAGGAAAACGTATTGTACCCTTTAGTTAATGAAATGGAACAAACTATAATGTCAAATTCAAAAGGAGAATAATGGTAAGGGTTTTAATTGTAGAACAATCACATATTATTGCCTTAGGACTCATGACTCTGATAAGGACATTTCATGATATTGAAGATGTAAGGCTTGTTAATAACGAAAAAGACTGTTGTCATGCGACAAAGGATTTTGAACCGGATTTAATTGTTGTTAATACATCAGTTCTTGATCATGAAGGTATGGCAAAAGTAATGGACACAAAAAAGCCTGAAGCAATGGTGATGCATGTGTTTAACTCATCATTACCGATGGGCTCGCCAGCTAATCACTTATCCATTATAGATAGCAAAGAGGTGCTTTCTGATAAGTTTGAAAAAATTATAGAGAAGCTTAGTCAAAACCGAAAGGAAATTGAAACGGAAGAATTAAGTCCGCGTGAGAAGGATATATTAAAGGAAGTTGCTTTGGGCTTGACTAATAAGGAAATTGCAGAAAAAATGTATATTAGTAGTCATACTGTTATTTCCCATCGAAAAAATATTACACGTAAATTAGGAATAAAGACAGTATCGGGATTAACAGTATATGCCATTTTAAACAACATTATTCAAATGAATGATGTGTCATAACAGGTAATGCAAATTCAATATGCATAAACAACTAAGGATAGGCAAAACAGCTTTATTTACTGAGCGCATACTTGCTGCCAGCATTGATCTTTCAATTGTGTTGGGATTATCCTTATTTCCACGTATAGGATGGCTTTTCGGTTTAATATACTTTCTGTTTAAAGATAGCTTAGGTATTCTTAAAGGTCAGAGTTTTGGTCGTCGCCTGTTTAAGATTAAAGTTATCTCGCTCGAAGATGGTAATGATTTAATCGCCAAACCAGATAAAGCACTCATCAGGCAGATAGTTTTATTAGTTCCTATTCTTAACCTAATAGAAGTGTTTTATTTTTTCTTCAGGGATGAACGTCTCGGAGCTAAGTGGAGTTCTACAACGGTCGTAAAAGTTTAGTCTGTTTCAGAATTTGGAAGCTGAATATAAAATGTTGTGCCAATATCCTCATTCGTTTCAAACCAAACTGTACCTCCGCTGTTATTTAGTATGTTTTTTACAATGGCTAAACCTAATCCCATGCCGCTTGATTTCGTAGTAAAATTAGGGGTGAAAATTTTGTCTTTCACCTCAGTACTTATACCACGACCATTATCAGAAATAGAAATTTGAGTATTAACACCAACCACCTGGCATGTTATTCTGATAACTCCTTGTCGTTCTGTAGGAATGGCCTGAACAGCATTTTTAATAACGTTATTAAAAACACTTATTAACTGGTCAGGATCGGCAAATACAATGCTTTCTTTCTTTTTAATGTCATAGATAAATTGAATGCCAGGTTCAGATTTCTCAAAGAGAGCAGCTGTGTTTGTCAACTTTTCAATGATGTTGACCTTTGTTCTTTTAGCTTGAGGCATTTTTGCAAAGTCAGAAAATTCATTAGCAATAATATGCAACTGGTCTATTTGCTCAATGAGGGTATTTGAAACACGTTTTAAGAAACTGTCAAAATCTTCACGTTGGTTATCCCATGCTTTGGTTAGATATTGAACGCTTAATTTCATAGGTGTTAAAGGATTCTTAATTTCATGTGCAATTTGCTTAGCCATCTCGCGCCATGCCATCTCTCGTTCAGATTTAGCCAGTTTTTCTGCACTCTCTGATATTTCGTCAACCATACGGTTATATTCTTTTACCAGTCGT
>JAKSBD010000121.1 GCA_022361295.1 Bacteroidales bacterium | reverse complement strand
CCGAAGACCACCGAGTGAACCGCTCCGATTCGCTTATTGGCATCTATCAAAAACTTTATGGGAGAATTGAGTTCAAGATATCCCAGTCCAACACTCATTGTAAACCATAACCGATCGTACTCATCCAACCGAAGTGATAGAATTGTATTATCCTGCAGGTGATTCTGACTGTTAATTTCATGTACAATTTTCCCCTCAGTACTTACAATTAACAAACCTGAATTGATCGTACCTAAATAATAGAAGCCATCGTGATATATGGCACAGTTAATATCCTCATTGATGAGCTGATCATTAGCTTCACAATTCCAGGGATACAGTGTTTCATCGTCCCATTTAAACATCCCTTTCTTCCTGGTCACAATCAATGCCTTATGATCTGAAAATGGAAAAATTCCTTTCAAACGAGCTTGTTTCAGGCGTGTGGACTGAAGGATTTTCTGATACCCATACCCTGTTAACTCCAGAAGAACACCCTGACGCGTACTTCCCCATAAGCGATTATCATACTCTACCATCAGGTTTGGTGGTACGTCTGTCTCTACTTTTTTAACCTGCTGACCATCGTATCGCAAAGTCATACTAAATCCCTGAAATACAATATTATTATCTGCATCCTCAAATATGCGCCAGATTTCCTGGTTATGGAAAGTCACATTAATTAATTTATCTCTCAACGAGGTATAGTTAAGGCGTCCGGCTCCATCTCTTTTCCAATAACCAATTTCCTCAGACGAACCGGTATAAATGAGTCCGTTTGAGCTAATACAAACAGAACGAACTTTTGAGCGGGCCGGTAATTCATTTAAAGTCCAGTTAAGCCCATCAAAACTTAACAAGCCCATATCATTCCCTACATATACATAGCCATCTTTTCCATGGTCAATACACCAATTGCGGTTACTGGCATTATACTGATGTTTGTAAAAAGTTGTAACCTGCGGTAAGGTAAAGTGATTACTACACAAGCCCTTTTCAAATGATGTCATCTGAAATAGTAATATCACTATCATTATTCTGTATACCATTTACCGCTCCTATTATTCGTTATTGCTTAAAATTAATGATTCATCTGAAGATTCAAAGAATCTTTACCGTGATCACTTGGGCTTAGAACTAAACTGAATATCATCTAAAAAAACAGGCTCTGTGAAATTTTCCCCGCTAGATTGAAAGGTAAAACTAATCTGTGAAACAGCTCCTTTAAATGATTGGCAATCGAAATTCAGTATTTTCCATTGATCATCAGCTTCATAGGCTTTTATTGCCTGAAGCTTCGTTACTTCTCCTTTTTTACCTTTTATTTCAATAACAGGCAAACACTGATCAACAGTCTTAACCTTAAAGCTAAAATAGCGCTTATGTCTCTGAAATACTGTTGTTTTCATAGAAAAAGACAAGTCCGTACTTCCTGAGGTACATGGTTTTATTTTGAGGACATTATCGCTTTTATTAAACCCGTTTTTGAGCGGATTACCAACAAAAGCCAATTTAACGCCATTGCGCTGCGATACAAATTGTTCCGTATTTATTCCTTCAAAATCTTCAGCAGGATGGTGCACATATTTGCCAACCGATGGACTCCACCCCCAAAGTTTAGGCCCCATCTTCTCAGACCATCTCTGATATTTTTCTCTTAATTCTTTAACAACTTCAGGATACTCGTCATAAAGGTTCAGTGATTCAGATCTATCATTGGCGATTTTATACAACTTTGGAGTTCCCTGAACCTCATTATTCACTAATTTCCATTCTGTATTTCGAATAGCCCAGCGATGATTAATGCGCCAGTACAATACATCATGGACAGGACCTTTCTGTTTTCCATTGATATATGGCAGCAGGTCTTTTCCTGCTGATGTTTTGATACTATTACCAGTCGTAGCTTCCAGAATGGTCGGTAAAATATCTAAAGTACTTACTGGTTCTGAATACTCTCCGCCCCCCTTTACCTTAGACGGCCAGGAAATACAGAATGGTAATCGGATGCCCCCCTCATATAATGTGCCTTTCTCTCCCCGGTAAGGCATATTATAGGAATAATTTCCTTTTACCTTGCCACCATTATCGCTCACAAAAAAGATCAGAGTATTATCACGTATCCCTTTTTCTTCAAGTATATTCAGCACTTTACCTATGTTTGAATCCATGGCATATTGCATGGCACACAAAGTTCGTCTCTTCTTGTTTTTAATATGTTTAAACAGCTCCTGGTACTCACTGGGTGTTTCCTGTAAAGGCCCGTGAACAGCATTAAATGCCAGATACATAAAAAAAGGCTGAGCACCTGCATCTGCAATATAATCACATGCTTTATCACCGAAAGCATCAGTCAGGTAACGAGATTCTGATTTGACGGGATGGGTATTTTCAAACAGTGTCCTGGTCTCATTATTACCAGGATAATAGCTGGCTGCACCACCCAAGAACCCATAAAAATAATCAAAACCTCGGTTGACAGGAAAATACTCATCGCTCTCGTGTCCAACATGCCATTTACCAATACAAGCTGTTTGATAGCCTTGAGGCTTTAGATATTCGGGTATAATCTTTATATCAGGAGGGATACCTGCCAACACATCTGAATGGGCTCTAAATGGTCCGGGATTATCATCAAAACCAAAGCTCTGCTGATAATTTCCAGTCAACAAACCGGCTCGTGATGGCCCACAAACCGGTGCTGTAACATATCCACAACTGAAATAAACACCACTCTCAGCCAACTCATCTATATTAGGCGTTGGAATATCCTTACTCTGCTGGTGATAACCAACATCAGCATTCCCCAGATCATCTGCCACAATTACAATCACATTGGGCTTTTGAGCTAGAAGCAACTGGCTCATAATAATGACCAGTATCAGCAAATAAGTACGCATAGTCCGATAACTTTTTCAGTTCACTAAATGGTTTCTTTATACTCTTCCTGCAATTCTGCCAATCGTTTTTTTAGATTGCGTGTAATTTCATCATAACCGGGTTTTCCGTACAAATTATTTACTTCTGAAGGGTCTTGTTGTAAATCGTATAATTCCCAGGCATCCATTTTATGATAGAAGTGCATTAGTTTATAACGTTCTGTTCGAACCCCATAGTGTCTTCTGACCGCATGAAAACCAGGAAACTCATAAAAATGGTAGTATAAGGCATCTCGCCATTTATCAACCTTTTCTTCCAGAAGCAAAGGTTTAAAAGAAAGTCCCTGCATATCCTCCGGTTGTTTTACATGGCAGAAATCAAGGATTGTTTGAGCGTAATCAAGATTTTGCACCATTTGATTAATTTCCAGCCCCGCTTCTATCTGCCCCGGATATTGAATCAGCAGTGGCGTACGAAAAGACTCTTCATACATAAATCGCTTATCAAAAAAGCCATGTTCACCCAGGTAGAATCCCTGGTCCGATGTATAAATAACAATTGTATTCTCCTCTAATCCATTTTCTTTTAGATAATCCAGTAAACGCCCAACGTTTTCATCTACCGAGGCAATGGTTCCCATGTAATCCTGCAAATATCGCTGGT
>JAKSBD010000415.1 GCA_022361295.1 Bacteroidales bacterium | reverse complement strand
TATCATCAGTAGTTAATAGTTCTTAAATGAGCAGTTTGGCAGCTACACCAGGCAGCTCTGTCAAAAAAAAACGGTGTTTGAAATCAAACACCGCTATATATCATATTTACCGCTTTATGTCTTTAGTCCCTGCTGCTACCTAAAAATTGCATAATAAAGAACAGAAGAGTTGCCAGTGCAGATAAAGCAGCTACAACATAGGTGTATGCTGCCCACTTTAAGGCATCTTTTGCTTTGTCATGTGTGTCTTGCGTTGTGATGCCGGCAGTATTTAACCACGCTAAAGCACGTTTACTGGCGTCAATTTCAACCGGCAAAGTGATGAAGGCAAATAAGGTAAATACGGCGTAACAGGCAATAACAATTTGCAATGCCAGGTTAGGACTTAATAAACCATCGATAGCAAAAACACCAAATATCATAGCATAGAACATAAAGTTGAGCACCTTGGCACTTACATTTTGAATGGGTACCATGGCTGATCTGAATTCAAGAAACGGATAACTATTGGCGTGTTGAATGGCGTGGCCGGTTTCGTGGGCAGCAACAGCAGCCGATGCTATACTGCGTCCATGGTATACGTCCTCACTCAAATTGATGGATCGCGATGCTGGATTGTAATGATCGCTTAGACGGCCTTGAACGCAGTTTACCTGAACATTCATCAAGCCATTTTGACGCAACATCTTTTCAGCAACCTCTTTTCCTGTCATTCCATAATTAATTGGAATTTGAGAATATTTCTTGAATTTATTTTTAAGTCTTGAACTTACAGCCCAACTAAGAATAGCAAAGCCAATAAAAATAATTAATAAAACAGGTGAAAACATAGTCTAACTTTTATTGCTACTGCTAACAAAAATATTGCCAATTTATTATTCTGGCAGAATTACATTGAAAGTTGTACCCTCACCAATAGTGCTAATGCATTCAATAGTGCCTCCAAGATGCTCAACGTAGCGCTTCACAATATAAAGTCCAAGACCAGATGATGGAGAATTGCCATTTTTTCCATTATTTAGTTTTTTGTACTTCGTAAATAGGTGAGGAATCAATTCTTCTTTAATACCAGGGCCTTGATCAGTAATGCCAATAACAGCTTGTTTCTCTTTTAAGTTTAATGAAAGAGTTATGGTTGTCTCTTCCGGAGAAAACTTTATGGCATTTGAAAGCAGGTTGGATATAATCTTTTCTAATAAGGTAAAGTCTGATTCTACAATTATTTCCTCGGTTTGCCACTCAATCGATAAGTATTTTTCTTCCAGTAAGTCAGCATATTGAGCAGCTACTTCACGCATAAGCTCAACAGCAGCAAACTTTGATTTATTAATGGCAAAGGTGCTTTGCTCAAGTCGTTTGATTTCACTCACCTGGTTCACCATTTCTTTTATGTGCCAAAGCGAGTCAAAAATATATTGTAGCGCTTCATCTTTTTCACTTTCATCAATGTCTTCCTCTTGTTTTAAGCTACTTATCAACGAAACTGAAGAAGTTATCGGGCGTTCAATTTCCTTGGTAAATAAGGAAATTAAATTATTGTTTTCCTGATTCAGTCTGTCTACGTCTGCCTGTTGTTGAAGAATTAACTGGTTTTGTTCAAAGGCGTTTTTATTCACCTCCTCTAGCGATTTGCGTTGCTTTTCAAGTTTGTCAAAAGCATGTGCATTTTCAAGTGCAATACTAGTGTAAATACTAATATTGCGCATAAAATTCAGATGGTAAGAGCTGTAGGCCTTTTTGTCGGCGCTTTGTACCGTAATAACACCAAAAGGTGCGTCATTGCTTTTAAGAGGTATATAAATAATTGATTGGCTATTAATATCACCAGGAACAGGTCTTATTTCTTGTACATAGTTTTTGTATTCGGTTTCAAAATCATTGATAAAGACTTCTTTATCCTTTATAAGACTATGGATTGAAAGCCGTTCTACGTCATCAAGAGGGAAGGTCATAAATGGCATGCGTTCACCATTCAGAATAACATTATTAAAATCAAGCGAATTGGTTTTTTGAACAAACAAACCAACACCAAATAGGTAGGTGTCCATTATTTCGCTGGCTGCTTTATAAACCAGGTCAAATATACTATCGGTTGACAAGTTGGCAGTTAGTATTTTACCTATCTCGGTTAGTTTTTCAAGGTCAGTCAGCGATGATGAAATGGACTGTGCCTGTTTTTCGATTTTAGCATTTTGTTGTTTTAGCTGCTCATTTTGCTTAACAATTTCTTTCTTTTGCTCGTTAATTTCTTTTGTTTTAGACGAAATAAGCATTTCCAGCTCAAAGCGCAAGGCTTTGGTTCGTTGTTGCCATGAGATAACAAGTGCACCCAGAAGTCCCAATATCAGCATAACTATTAATGCTCTGAAAGAAGTTGTTCTATACCATTCTGGATGAATACTAAACTCATAAATGGCACCTTCCTCATTTCTAATGTTGCTATTGTTTGCAGCTGTTACTCTAAAGGTATAATCTCCTGAAGGTAATGAGGGGTAGGCAACTGTGTTTGTAGTGCCTTCTATCCATTCAGATTCAATTGGTTCGAGGCGCCAATAGTATTTTATCTTTTCCGGTACTGAATAGCAAAGGGCATCAAACTTAAATGAGATATTATTATCACTACTGGATAAACTCAAACGATCAGGTATTCCAAACCATGGTACAATTGAATCAAAGGCAGAAGCATAGTCATCAGACTGCCAGTCTGGTTTTTTATAGGAAAGCTCAATATCCCTGATATAAATAGCAGGGGGCGAAAAGTTGGTACGCTTCTCCATTGGATTATAGCGCATAGCCCCTTTAATGGTTCCAAACCAAAGGTGACCATCATTGTCAAGTAGGTTGGCTGTTCCGTTATTTTCTATTCCAACAAAGCCATCGTGTTTATCGTAATGAGTAACGTCAATTATTTTACCTGTTGTAGAGATAGATAATTTATCTATACCGCTTTGTGCACCAGCAAAAATATTACCCTCTTTATCAGCAATTACCGAATAGATGTTATCGCCAGATAAGCCCTTTTCAGTATCAAAAACAATCCAGCTTTTCCCATCAAAGCGTATTAGTCCGCTAGTAAAGGTGGCAAACCAAATATTACCGGCTTTATCTTCCGCTCCTTGCAGAATATATGACGAAGCGATATGCTGCCCTTCCAGAAACTGGGTGAAAACACCATGGTCGTATAAAGTAATACCTCTGGATGTTGACAGCCATACCCTATTCTTACTATCAGATAAAACATGGAATATGGTATTATCCTGCATGTTGGAATTGTAGGTATTATAGAAGGTTGCCTGGCCCTTATAACTCTTAATTAATCCATGTCGGTAGCTTCCAAAGAAGAAGGTGTCTTTTTGAGCTGCAATGTTACTTATTGGCAAGTTCTTTTTCCATCCGTAACGTTCATTAACCGGGGTGAAGGTACTTCCGTTAAATTCCCATAGTCCCTTAATAGTTGCCATCAGAATATTCCCATTGGGTAATTCATAAAAGTCTTTAATAGCACCTACCTCAGGTGTTTCATCCGGATAGTATTGTTTAATCACCTTGTTGTTTAAGGTGGAAAGACCACCTTCACCGTCAGCAAAATAATAGGTTCCTTTTGAATCCTGGAACAGTGCCCGGATGATATCGTCTGTAAGACCGTTGCTGCGGTTAAGAGAGAGAAACAGGTTGCCACTGTAACGAACCAATCCGGCACCCAAGGTTCCCATCCAGATATTGCCCTCTGCATCCTGGTGAAGGTCAAATACTGCGTTGATTGGAAGTCCGTTTGTTTTATTGAATACCTGCCAGCCCGTTTTTTTATTAAACCTGGCAATGCCGCCTGATTCAATGATAAACCAATAAGTACCTTCTCTGTCCTGAAAACCTTTGAAAAAAACTGGGTCTCCTATACTCTCAGGTACCTTAATCTCTTTATCTCCTTTGCCATCGATGTGTATGATTAACTTATTCGTATCGTTAGCTCCGAAAATAGTTAACCAAAGGTTATTATTACGATCTCTGAAAAGGGGCCATCGGGCCACGCGTTCTCCTTTGGCAACCAAATTGTTATCATAAGGCTCGAGCTCATTGTTTCGTAATACTAATAACTCTTTAGAAGTAGCAATGAGTAGTCCATTTTTCCCATCAGGGAGAATCTTGTAAATGTACCCTTTGTCTTTCAGCTTATCTTCATGCTGCGACGATACATTGGTTATACTGTTATTACTGATTTTATAAAGCCTTCTCTCACCTGAAATCATTCTGGCCAAACACCAGATGTTGCCATCTAAGGTCTCACAAAATGATACATTGTCGGTAAATATAGTTGTGTCAGATGCCAGTATAGGTTGGTAATGAAGGCCATTGTATTTTTGTATGCCTTTGGGTGAAGCAATCCATAAATTATAATTTTTGTCATGGATTAAGCCAAGGATGATGTTGTCAAAAAGTCCATCTTTCTTAGTAAAGACCTCAAAGGTTTTACCGTTAAAGCGACATAAGCCACCCCCATTGGTACTTACCCATAAATAACCAAACTGATCTTCGGCAATAGAAGACACTTCTGATTGTGGTAAGCCTTCCTCTAACGAATATTGCTTAAAGTGAAAGTGTTGTGCTTCACTAAATTGAAATACCAGCCAAAACGTTAGTATGACTATTAGTGTGGACTGTCTCATGGAATTTATATTACCTCATAAATATACCGTTTTAGCATTAGCATAACAAATGACTTTTGACAATTGCATTAATATTTGTGTTTAGCTTCAGTGCTTTGTTTATGAGGTTCTTAAAAACGAAAATAGATAAACGGTAATAAGGAGCTCTGATGAAGTGAATAGATAATGTAAAATGCAAATGATAATAGAATGATTTTAATTGGCACAGGAGCTTTAACAAAACGAAGTTTAATTCGGCGCCTTAAGCTCTCCGGAATCCAGTGTATGCTATAGCCAACTGCCATAAGAACAAAGATGTAGGGTATTGAGCCTATAATTTCTAAGAGATCGTAAGGCATAAATGCACGATAGATACGGTCTAGAATTATCTGGATATTTTCTATAGAATCAACCCTGAAAATGATCCATGTTATCACAACAAAATTAAAGGTGATAAACCAGCCGATAAATCGTAATACTTTATTCGTTCTTTTTATAATTCTATTGAAGGTGTGATTAACGATTAACCCCAGTCCATGGAGCGTACCCCATATAATGAATTTTAGTGCTGCCCCATGCCACAATCCCCCAAGGAACATTGTTATCATTAAATTGAATAAGGTTCGTATTCTTCCTCTGCGATTACCACCCAATGGGATGTATAAATAATCGCGCAACCATGATGATAAACTAATGTGCCACCTTCTCCAAAAATCAATTAAAGAAGTTGCCTTGTATGGATGATTAAAGTTCTTAGGTAGTCTGAATCCTAACAATAAAGCAACTCCAAGTGCAATATCTGTATAGCCTGAGAAATCGCAATAAATTTGTAATGTATAGGCATAAATTGCGGTAACAATTTCAAATCCTGAGTAGGAGATGGGATGTTCAAAAATGCGATCGACAAAATTGACCGACAAGAAATCCGATATTACCATTTTTTTTAGGAGTCCACCTGTAATCAATAGTGCTGCCCACCATATCCATTTTTCAGACAGGATAAGGCGTTTGTATATTTGGGGTATAAACTGTTTGGCTCTGACAATAGGACCGGCAATTAGCTGTGGAAAGAACGAAACATAAAAACCAAAATCCACAATGTTTTTAACTGGTGTTAACTCTCTGCGATATACATCAATGCTGTAACTAATAGTTTGAAACGTAAAAAATGAAATACCAACAGGGAGTGTTATCTTATCGATATCAAAGCTAGTGCCCAGAGCCTGGTTGGATGCATTGGCTAAATAATCATAGGTATTTATTGGATTGGAAGTTAATAAACTGATTGTGTCGGCCAGAAAATAGGTGTATTTGAAATAAGCCAATACCGATAAGTTTATGATCAAACTCAAACTAAGCAGTAGCTTACGTTTTAATTTTCCTGACGACTGGTATATCGCTAACCCAAGGCTGTAATCAACAATCGTGGAGAAAACAAGTAAGCTAAAGAAGTAACCACCTGTTTTATAGTAGAAAAATAAGCTTGCCAGGAACAAAAAAGCTATGCGCAACTTACGTTTGTTCTTGAGAATCAGGTTTAATAATAAAATGGCACCGAAGAACACCCAAAAAGCCACATGGGTAAACAAAAACAAATCCGATTGTCCAAATACTTGTTTTAGTAGTTCTCCCATGAATCAGGTTTTTTAGATATTAAACAAGTATCTGTTTCAGACAGGCTGTCAAAGTGCTCCCATAAAGCACTGGTTAGGTAATTAGCAGCTTTTTTACCGCCTAGGCGCGTAAAGTGTATGTAGTCTGTTAGAGCTAAAGGCGGATCGTTTTCGCTCCATTTAATAATAGATCCGCTGCCACCCATGGCTTCATATAGATCAAAAAAAGCAAAGTTATATTCTAGGGCAATTGCTTTTTGTGCATCGCGAATTCGACCGAGGTGTTCATGCGATTCCAGCTGACCATCGTTAAAATGAGCTGCGTCTGCAACACCAACAACAATTACCGGAACCTCCGGAAGATATTTTTTAAGCAGGTCAAATTGTCTGGCTAGTTGTACTTTATAAAAATGGTAATTGGAAGCTATAGTAGGAACTACATTTGTGCCAAACTGAAATATGATCATTCCTATTTCAAGGTGTTCACCCATAGCTGTAAAAAGTTGTCCGTCTGTTCGGTGCAACAGTGGGGTGCTTTGACCCCGAAGTGCAATATTATCAACCGATATCCCGGATATACTATCTAATGCACAACCCAGGATATGAACATTGGCTTTACTTGATAGCTCAAATCGCAATGTAGGAGATAATTGTTCAAATTCCCAGTTGATTTCGGTAAGGTCAGTTGATGGAGATAATGAGTCGTTTATGACTTCAATATTTTTAATGTTTCCTTTAATCACAAGGGTGTCTGTGTGAGGGGCAATAAAAAGACGGACTTTCTGATAGTGCGAAGCGTGCTTTTCAGCCCAGCGCGATGCACTGATTTTAAAAGCTCCTTTAGAATTGGCTTCTAATGAGGCCGTTTGGCCCATTAAACCATAGGCTTTGTTACTAAGGTTATACTTCCGGTTAAAAACACTGTTGATTTTCCAGTCGCCTTTACTGTCGAGCCAAACGGATGGATTTATACGCTGTGGGTCAAATACAGTTGTTAAACCCGGGCCACTGCCGCCAAAACGATTTTGAAAAGCCTCACGTATATAGGCTGTTATACGGTCGCCTTCAATTTGAGAATCTCCATAATGGAGTATCCGTATGTTTCGATTTACCTGGGTGCTGTTTAGCAGTTGTTGATGAAATACCTCCAATTGACTCATAAATCGGGTTGGACACGATAGATGTTTTTTTGTAATAACTGTGTCTTTGTATTCAATCTTTATGGGCGTAATAATAGTATCTACTTCGAAAGATTGTAAGACCAATGCACTATCAATGTCAGGATCTTCTTCCATTTCCTGAGACAGATTTATTCGCCAGTTACCAGGTTGATATGGAAAAGGAATTGTTTGAGTTAGAATAGCAGCTCCTCCCATTATACAAATGAAGTATATCAATATGCGAAGCTGTTGATTCATAGAGTGAAGTGATTTTCTGTAAAATAAACAATTATCAGTTAATATACGGAACAAGGGGTGAATATTCATATGAAACACTCACCCCTTGCTTAACTCTTATTGAATGACTATGATTTCGGCCTGATTTTTAATTTTTGCCCAATCCATAGTTTTGATGACTCATTTAAGCCGTTTAGACTCATTATATTCTTGTTTGAGATACCCGGGTATTTCTTTGCAATGCTCCAAAGGTTATCGCCTGAACGCACAGTATAGTATTCGTAGTTAGGATCAGAAGGTCCATTCTTCTTAGGAGCAGAAGACTTATTGGATGTTACAGTTTTGCTGCTCAGCTTTTGTTTGTCGGCATAAGCCATGTCGTTAATACGGCTGTAATACTCGGTTTTATCTTTCGGAACATAAACACGAAGTTTTTGACCTACTCGAATCATATTACGGCGAATGTTATTCCAATATCTTAAATCAGATGTCCTTACGTCGTACCAGTCAGCAATTAAACCTACTGCATCGCCTGATTTAACAGTGTAATAAACTGTAGCTTTGTTTTTAGGTGTGTCAGGTGTGTAAGCCGTGTATTGTGGTTTAACAGTTGATTTGCCATTAACAAAGTAGGTGTTGCGTTTGAATGCATAAATACTGTCTTCAATTGCTGCAAAGTCAGAAGCATCGTTAATAGCCAGGCGTAAAGCATAGTCAGTACCTGCAGGAATCAGATCCTTACGGTATTGCGGATTAAGGCTTCTCAGATAATCAACCTTCACATCCAGCTTTTCTGCAACCTGCTTAAAGTGCAATGGTTCACGAATAGAGATCGTATCTGTAGCTACCGGCAAACTATGTGGATTAGCATATAAATTATGCTCCTTCGCATACATAAAGGTATAGGTGGCCGCAATAAAGGCGGGAACATAACCTCTTGTTTCGCGTGGGAGGTGATAATATATCTTCCAGAAGTCGCGATGGCCGCCAGAACGACGAATGGCTTTGTTAACATTCCCGGGGCCGCAGTTATAGGCTGCAATCACTAAAAACCAGTCTTTGTAAATGGCATATAAATCATCCAGAAAATCAATTGCAGCAACAGTTGACTTATAAGGATCGCGGCGTTCATCAACATATGAGTTGATGGTTAGTCCATATTGCTTACCCGTGTAATACATAAACTGCCAGAGTCCTGATGCTCCTGCTCTTGAATAAGCTCTTGGATTAAGTGCCGACTCAATAATTGGCAGGTACTTCAATTCAAGGGGCATCTGGCGCGCATCCAGCTCTTGCTCAAACATAGGAAAATAATACTCTGATAATCCCAGCATGTTTTGTACCAGCTCTCTGCGCCGAATGGTGTATAACTCAATATGCCCTTTAACAATCGAGTTGTATGTATACGGCATTGGAGAGTTAATGGCTTCAATGCGTTGAATATAAATTGAATCGGGTAGTTTACTGACAGTGGTGTTAAGTGGAATTGAATCCGGAACCATCAGGTTGTCACTCGCTTTATTAATATACCATTGGTTAACAAGGCTATCTAAACATTCTTCCAGATAAGGAGGGGTGTCAATTTCAGGGATCGAATCAATATCACTTTGTGCATTTGCAACAAATCCAACTACTACCATACAGGTCGCTATGACCAGCTCTTTCACCTTTTGCATAAAATCACTAAAATTTAAGTTTCAATTGAAGGCCAACGCCTGCAAAATCTCCAGGAATAGGAGGCATCATTGAAGGCTGAACTCCCATTGATAAATCATCACTAATATCAAAGTTATAGAAATGTGCATCTACAGCAGCATCAACAATCTGAATAACGTAAATACCAACCATACCAATGTAGCTTAAATCACGATATCGGCGGTAATATTGTTTTTTACTATTTAAAGCTTCTTCAAACCATTGCTCGTACTCACCATAGATTTGTTCTTCTGTAAGCCCTGGTGGAATAAATTCCATGTAGCTTTTATTGCCAGGGTCACGGATGATAAAATCGCGATAAGCCGATTTGTATTTTTTATAATACGTTGAATTAAAATCAATGGCATAAGCAACACCGGCAATACCCGCATAGAGTATTGGTATTTTCCAGTACTTCTTATTGTATGCTTGTCCTAACCCGGGTAGGATAGCAGCATAAAATGAAGCCTTATGTGGTGAATGTTTTTTCTCAACTACAGGCGTTTCAACAACTACACCTTGTATAATCGCGGTATCACCTTGTGCGATATAGGTATCTGTTTTCTGTGCTTTTAGTGAATATGAGAAACTCAAAAACACTAATAAGCACCACAGCCATTTATGATATTGCTTTGTTGTGGTCAAATCGTATCTATTTCAAGCAAATAAAAAGCTATTATTTTGCTTTATCCAGAATGCTGATAATTTTTTCCAAGTCATCGTCAGAGCCAAAAGGAATGACAATTTTCCCTTTTCCATTGTCTGCTCTTGAGAATTGGATATTCGTTCTAAAGAACGTAGACAACTGAGACTTCAATGTCTCATACTCTTCAGGTAGATTTTTTTTCGATTTGGAAGGTTTTTTATTGTCGACACCATTATTCAGGTCACGAACCATCTGCTCTACTTTACGAACAGAAAGATCGTTCTTAACGGTTTCGTCAAAAATCATCAATTGAGCCTGCGGGTCTTCTACGCTGATAATAGCGCGTGCATGGCCCATGCCAATTTGTTTTTCAACCAGTCCAAGTTGTACTTCAGCGGGCAGCTTTAATAAACGAAGGTAGTTGGCTATCGTTGAACGTTTCTTTCCAACACGTTCCGACATGCTTTCCTGTGTCAGGTTACACTCTTCAATTAAACGCTGATAACTAATCGCTACTTCAATCGGATCAAGGTCTTCGCGTTGAATATTCTCAACCAAAGCCATCTCCAGCATTGTGTCGTCATCAGCTGTTCTTATGTATGCAGGAATTTTTTTTAATCCGGCAAGTTTAGATGCTCTGTAACGACGTTCACCAGCAATAAGCTGGTATTTGTCCGGCCCTATTTTACGCAAAGTTAACGGCTGAACAATACCAATTTGCTTGATAGATTCAGACAGCTCATTTAAACGCTCCTGGTCAAATTTAGTACGTGGTTGCCATGGGTTAACCTCAATTTTATTAATATCAATTTCGTTAATTGATGCTGCTGGCCTGGTCTCTCTTTTTTGAGTTACTTCGTCAGCATTTTCAATTAATGCACCCAATCCACGTCCTAAAGCGTTCTTTCTTGCCATCGTTTAATTATCGTTTATCTGTCAATATAATCGTTATCAAAAAAGATTATTTCTTTTCTGACAGGTTGTTTTTCTTTAAAAGTTCGCGTGCTAAGTTAAGATAATTAATTGCACCTTTTGAAGTTGCATCATACATAACAACTGCCTTACCATAACTTGGTGCTTCGCTCAACTTAATATTACGTGATACTAAAGTTTCAAACACCATATCCTGGAAGTGACGCTGCACTTCTTCCACCACCTGGTTAGACAGGTTGAGGCGTGAATCGTACATGGTTAATAAGAAACCTTCAATTTCCAACTCAGGATTTAAACGGCTCTGGATAATCTTTATTGTATTCAATAATTTACCAAGACCTTCAAGGGCAAAATACTCACACTGAACAGGAATTATCACAGAATCAGCAGCCGATAGTGCATTAACAGTGATTAATCCTAGCGATGGAGAACAGTCTATCAGGATGAAATCATATTGATCACGCACTTGTTCAAGCACTTTGCTTAATACCTTTTCTCTTTCTGGTAGATTAAGCATCTCAATTTCAGCACCTACCAAATCAATGTGCGAAGGCAATACATGTAAATGATCTATTTCTGTCTGAAGTGTTGCTTCTTTGGGATCAGTTCCGTCAATAATACATTCGTAAATGCTGTTCTCAACTTCCCTTAAATCAAAACCAAGGCCTGATGTTGCATTGGCCTGAGGATCGGCATCAACAATCAGAACGTTGTATTCTAAAACCGCCAGACTTGCAGCAAGGTTAATTGCTGTAGTTGTTTTTCCAACTCCTCCTTTTTGGTTTGCCAGTGCTATGATTTTCGCCATATTATGGTATTTTTTTAATATTGAAGTTAAGGGCTACAAAATGGTTATTTTTTTTCTGAAAGCCAAAGTTAAAATTTTCTCAAATATATAGCCTAGCTACGTAGAAAAATACCTGATGTTTCAAAATCTTTTAGTCATTAGTTGGTCAACTTGATAAAACAGTCTTCAAGTAACTCGTTTTTATCGATAGGAACAACCCCAGGATGTTCACAAACCAAACCACCTGCCATATTTGCAATGCCAGCCACATATTTTTCGTCGAGTGCTGAAGCCAGACAAAGGGCGCTAACACTGATAACGGTATCTCCGGCTCCTGATACATCAGCAATATTTCTGATTTCGGCGGGAATAAAATGATGTTTCCTCGAATTGGTTATCATTACTCCCTTTTCTGCCATGGTTACCATAAAGTTGCGAATGTTTTGGCCTGCAATAAACTGTTGTGCTGCTTTTAATAATTCTTGCTTATCATCAGCTGATACTTCAACCTTTGCACCTTCTCTGAATTCTTTAAGGTTCGGCTTGAAAAATGTTACACCATTATAGTTAAGGAAGTTGCGTTTTTTTGGATCTACCAAGGTTGGTATTCCCTTATCCTTCGCAAGGGCTATTGTATTTTGAATAGTATCAGGTGTTAAAACACCTTTATCATAGTCTTCAAAAATTATGGCATCTATTTTATAGGTATTTAGTAAATCATTAATGTGCTCCTGTAGTTTCTTTTCAAGAATTGTTTCCAGAGGAGTGTCTTGTTCTTCATCAATACGTAATAAATGCTGATTTTGGCTGATGATACGGGTTTTTACTGTTGTTTTGCGCTGCTTGGTTGAGATAATCCCTTGTTTAGGTAATTGATTATCGTCTAGCAATTGCATAAATATGTTGCCTGCCTCATCATCGGCAATCACAGAACATAAGATTGGTGTTGCGCCCAATGATTGAATGTTGAGTGCAACGTTTGCAGCTCCGCCCAGTCTGTTTTCCCGCCCTGTGGCAGCAATGACAGATACCGGAGCTTCCGGAGATATACGATTGACATCACCCCATAAGTAGGAGTCGACCATTACGTCACCAATTATTAAGATGTGCATGTCATCAAATGCATCAAAAACCTGTGTCAGCTCCTTTCGTGTCATACTTTCTATAAATTTTGAAGCAAAGATAGAAAATACTGCTTCTTGTTAAAAGCCATCTGTTGAGGAAGCATTATTTAGCCGTGCTGAATGTTACATGAAGGTAATAAAACAGAGAATAATTTGTTTGAATTATCAGATAAGAACGAACATTTCATTAATTAATACGTAATGAATACTCACACCCAAATTGAAATTTATCATGAAAGTATCCACTATTAGAGCTGCCATTTTATTGGTTGGCATTGTCATGTTTGGTGTTGGTTGCAACACAACGAGAGTATCGACTGGTAATAAGCCTGAAGTAATCGTATTGCCCGATGGCTCGTCTATGATTCTTAATAAGCATTCTGAGGTTGAGTATGTTATTAACGACAAAATGCGTAATGTAGAATTGAGCGGTGAAGCATTTTTTAATATAGCCAAAGCAGAAATCCCATTTGAAGTACATACTGATAAGGGCGTTATAACGGTATTAGGTACTGAGTTTAATGTTCGTTCAGAGGACGATGAATTTGAGGTTGAAGTAGATAAAGGCCTTGTTGAGGTAGAGATTGAAAAGGGAAGAAAAAAACTAAGGAAAGGTGAGCGTGTTATTTATGACGATGTCAATAAGCTGCTGAAAAAAGGAAAGGCAGAATTTAAGCATCATATCTGGACCGATGACTTTAAGCACGATATGCGCCGGTTAGGAAAGGATATAGAAAAGGAGGGCAAAAAGCTGGGTAAGGAGATCAAGAAAATAAGCAAAGATCTGAAGATTAAACTGTAGGTCGGTTTCTCAATTCGACAGTTTAACCATTTATCAAATCAACAACCATCTCTTAACTACTCGATGCTGTTCTGATCCAGGCTATTTAGCACTTGTTCCTTGTAGTTGCGACCAATAGGAATGTTATACCCCATGATATTTAAGCTTCCGGTGGTATAGCTTTCTATTTTGTCGATGGCAATAATGTAAGAACGATGAACTCTGAGAAAATGTGTTTCAGGTAACTTTTCTTCAATATTACTAATGGTGTTCATGGTTTTTATTTCGCGCCCATCGTTCAGGTATATGGAAACATAATTTCTGAGGCTTTCAATGTGCGTAATGTCTTTTAATACAATTTTAACCATCATCTTGTCAGATTTTACAAAGATGAATGCATCATTGAAAGTATTATTTGTGTCTTTTTGTGGGATCTCTACCTGCTGATGATTTTTAAAATAACGGTTTACAGCTTTTATAAAACGCTCAAATGAGATTGGTTTAATTAAATAATCAAGTGCCTCCAGCTCAAATCCTTCCAGGGCATATTCAGAGTAAGCTGTGGTAAATATCACTTCAGGTTTGTGACTAAGGTTACGCATAAGCTGCAAGCCGGTTAGTCCGGGCATTTGTATGTCAAGAAACAAAAGATCTATCTCGTGTTCATTGAGCTTCTGCATCGCTTCGATTGCTGTGTTACAGGTATCAACCAAAAGCAGATTGTCTAAGCGGCTAATGTACTCTGAAATAACATCAACGGCTAAGGATTCATCATCAACCACAAGGCATTTTACTGGATTCATACTTGTTCTTTTAATTTCAACTTTAACACAACCTGATAGGAGTCTTCTGACGATACAATCTTTAATTCATGTTTATTTGGATACATTAAATTAAGACGTCTCTTAACATTTTGCAAACCAATACCACTGGCTGTTGGCGATTCGCTTATCTCATCGGGTACGCTGTTTTCAACCTTTAAGATAAAGTCGTTTTCTTTCAGGCCCATTTCAATGGTTATCCATGCCTGACCGTTAAAACCACGGGTGCTGTGTTTAAAACTGTTTTCAAGAAAGGGTAATATCAACATGGGGGCAATGCTTTGACCTGTTTGTTCGCCCCAAATGTTTAGGCTTAGCTCAACCCGGTTGCCATAACGTATTTTTTCCAGTTCCAGATAGCTTTTAATGCTTTCAATTTCTTTATGGAGCTGTACTTGTTCTACATTGGTTTCGTAAAGCATGTAACGTAACAAATCAGACAGCTTCAATATGACTTCAAGAGATTTTTCTGACTTCTTAAGCGTTAGCGAATACAGGCTGTTGAGAGTGTTGAATAAAAAATGTGGCTGTACCTGATTTTTCAAAAATGTTAGCTCAGCTTCCAGCTTATCTTTAGCCAGCGTTTGCTGTCGCTGCTTTACATTTGCTATATACTCCATTAGTTTAACAGTCATCGGAATGGCTAATACCGAACTTGTGTTGACCGCACTTCGTACGATCTGTACAAAATTAAATGTTGGTACTTTACCCCATTCAGGGAAAAATACATCAACAATAATAAGGTTGTCTGTTATGCGCTGAAGCGCTGCAGCAATAAATAAGCTTAAAATAAATAAGGGGATAAATGACCATACCTTTTCTTTAAAGAGGTACCTGGGGAAAAGAAAATAAATAACAACATAAACCAATAGAATTTTAACCGGAAGGTTGATGAGCTCTACCTTTAATGTTCGCAGGTAGTCATTGTCGTGTGTGCCCCAGGCAAAGGCAAAAAACATAACAAATAACACCCAGTAGCTAATGTGCTGAAACCAGCGATTATTCAGGATGCTGGCAATTAAACTATTGCTGTTAATAATTTGCATGCTTTTTTTTTATTGCAATGTAATTAAATAATAATACTCCTTAAGGCTTTTATGGACAGATAGCAAAGTAACAAGGACGAACGGCAAATGTGCAGTTTGTACTCTTATTGTGGTTGTTTGTCCTTACAACTTGATAATGCTGCTTCTATTTTCTTGATTTGACAATGTAAACTATCGTCATGAACTTGTAATTATATTTATGAATAAATGACGGTGCTAATTCAAATTGTCATGCGAATACTACTTTTTTTAATGTTCTTTTCAACACTTGGCTGTATGCAGGCTCAGGATATAAAAGTGTCTTCAGGTAAAGTTATACGACATGAACTTTTCAGTTCAGATTTTGTGGATGCACGAAATGTTGATGTATGGTTGCCTGATGGCTATTCGGCACATAAACAGTATGCTGTTGTTTATATGCATGACGGACAAATGCTGTATGATGCTTCCGGCACCTGGAACGGACAAGAGTGGGGTGTGGACGAAGTTATCAGCGGACTACTAAAGAGTGAGCGTATACGTGATTGTATTGTTGTGGGCATCTGGAATAATGATGGTAAGCGCAATGCAGAGTATTTTCCGCAGCGTGCCTGGGAAATGATATCAAAAGAAAAACAACAGGAGATATTAAGCAATGATAAGGTTTTAAATAATCCTGCTGAGTCTGAGCACGGCTTATTGGCCGATAATTATTTGCGTTTTATTGTTAGGGAATTAAAGCCTTTTATTGATGCAAATTATTCAACAAAAGCCAATAAAGAAGATACGTTTATCTTGGGATCAAGCATGGGCGGTTTAATAAGTATCTATGCTATTTGTGAGTATCCTGGTGTATTTGGTGGAGCCATTTGTATGAGCACCCACTGGCCCGCTGCTGATGGCGTTGTACTTAATTATATTGCACAAAATTTACCCAACCCTGATACACACCGCATCTACTTTGATTACGGAACAGCAACGCTCGATGCCTTATATGAACCATACCAGCTTGAAGTTGATAAAATTATGGTGAAGCATGGCTTTATAAAAAATGAAAATCTCAAATCAGAGAAGTTTGAAGGAGAACCACATACCGAAAATGCATGGAGAAAACGCCTGCATATTCCTCTTGAATATATGTTAAAATAACAATGCAATTTAAAACACTATAGTATGAGAACATTCAAATATTTATTGGTGGCCCTAATGCTTGTTTCAAGCATGTCTGTAATGGCAGCCTATAAGATTGATCGCCTGGAGCCTGCTTTTTGGTGGGCAGGTATGGAAAATGAGAACCTGCAGTTGTTGGTGTATGGTGAAAATATTTCAGAATTACGACCAAGTATCAGTTATGAGGGTGTTAGCCTTGAAAGAACTGTACAGGTTAAATCGCCTAATTACTTGTTTTTATACCTGAAGGTGGATAAGACGGCTAAGGCAGGTTCGTTCGATATCAGCTTTAAACGTAAAAATAAAACCATGGTGAAGTATAACTATGAACTTAAGCAGCGTGAAGCCGGCTCTGCCATGCGACAAGGTTATACTACATCGGATGTGATGTATTTGATCACACCTGACCGTTTTGTAAATGGCGATACGTCCAATGATGAGGTTGATGGCATGAAAGAAGGTCTTAATCGTTCAGATGACTTTGGTCGTCACGGTGGTGATTTGGCCGGAATTATTCAGAATCTCGATTACATCGAAGATATGGGGTATACTGCCTTATGGTTGAATCCGGTGATGGAGAATGATATGCCTGAAGGTTCATATCACGGATATGCCATAACTGATTTTTACGAAACAGATGCACGCCATGGAAGTAACGAAGACTATGTGAAGTTGTCGAAAGAGCTGAAGAAACGCGGTATGAAACTGGTGATTGATATGATTATGAATCATTGTGGATCACACCACTGGTGGATGGAAGACTTACCCACCGATGACTGGTTAAACTTCCAGGATGGCTGGCAGGTAACAACACACCTGCGCGAAACCAATATGGACCCTTATGCCTCGGATTATGACAAGCGTAACCATGCTGATGGATGGTTTGTAGAATCGATGCCTGATTTAAATCAGCGTAACCCTTTAATGGCCGATTATTTAATCTATAACACCATATGGTGGATTGAGTATGCCGATTTAGATGGCATCCGCATGGATACATACCCATACCCTGATAAAGATTTTATGAGCGAATGGACACGCCGTGTAATGGAAGAGTATCCAAACTTTAATATTGTGGGTGAAGAGTGGAGCACCAATCCGGCCATTGTATCGTACTGGCAAAAAGACAAAGTAAATGCCGACGGTTATGTGTCGTATATGCCTGGTGTTTTTGATTTTCCGTTACAGGATGCTTTGGTAAAGGCCCTTAATGAAGATGACAGTCAATGGGGACAAGGTTTGCCTAAATTGTATGGTATGTTGGCCAACGACCACTTGTATGCCGATCCTTCACAATTGGTCATTTTCCCCGATAACCATGACATGAGCCGTTTTTATACGCAAATAAATGAGGACTTCGATATGTTTAAAATGGGTATGGCATATATTGCTGTAACACGCGGAATCCCTCAAGTTTATTATGGAACCGAAATTCTGATGACCAACCCTAATTCTGATTCTCATGGAGAGATTCGTGCCGAATACCCTGGGGGCTGGGATGATCATACGGCTAATGCATTTACAGGTGAAGGGCTGACGGCAGATCAGAAAGAAGCACAGGAATTCACTAAAACGCTTTTAAACTGGCGCAAAGGATCAAATGCAGTGCACAGTGGTTGTTTAAAACATTTTGCCCCTAATCATGCCAATGGTTTATACACTTTATTCCGCTACGATGAGCAATCGGTAGTGATGTTAGTGATGAATAAAAATGCAGATGCTAAAGAAGTGAATATAGTGCCTTTTAAAGCTGAGGTTATTGGTGATGCTGCTCAGGGAACCAATGTTATTAACGGTGAAAAAGTATCCCTTGCAGGTGAAACAGTAAAGGTTGAAGGACGATCGTTCTTATTGCTTGATATCAAGAAGTAAAGATATTTGACTATCTACATTGCTAAACGTAGTAATGTAATTATAAAACCCAACTGCAGGTAGAGGTGCTAAGCAGTTGGGTTTTGTGTATTATTGAAATCTAAAAACACATTTCGCATGAAAGCATATGTTATAATAGTACTGATGACATTGACAACTGGTCTGGTTGGGCAGAACATGTACACAAATCCAATTCTTCCTGGGAGTCACCCCGATCCTTCAATTTGCAAGGCCGGAGATGAATTTTATATTGTCAATTCTACCTTCGAATATTTTCCAGGGTTACCAATTCATAAAAGCAAAGATCTTATAAATTGGGAACTGGTTGGTTATGGTTTACACCGTAAAGAGCAATGTACAGATGTTGTTAATTTAGTTGATGTTCAGTCAGACGGAGGAATTCATGCACCAACTATTAGACATCATAAAGGGCGCTTTTACATTATTACCACCAATGTTTATTACGATGAACAATCGAAAACAACCGATTTTGTAAATTTTATTATAACGGCCGAAAATGCCGAAGGTCCATGGTCTGAGCCGCATCGCCTTGAGGGTGCTCCAGGTATTGATCCAGATATTTTCTTTGATGATGATGGCAGGGTATGGTACGTTGGGACTCATTCGCCCGAGAATCCTAATTTTGAAGGTGAAGGTGAGATATGGCTGCAGGAAATTGATCTTGATAACTGGAAACTGACAGGGGAGCGACATTATTTATGGCGTGGTGCATGTGGCGGTGTTTGGGTTGAGGGACCGCATATGTATAAGAAAAATGGTAAATACTATCTGATGGTTGCCGAGGGAGGAACGAGTTTCAATCATGCCGTTATGATTGCAGTAAGTGACGATATTAAAGGTCCATACTTGTCTAATGAGCGTAACCCCATATTAAGCACCCGGCACTTAAGCTACGATTACTGGGTTAACAGTACGGGGCATGCCGATCTTATTGAGGTAGATGATCGTTGGTTCCTGGTTGCTCTGGGAGTGCGGGGAGACGAAGAACGAAACTCAAATATGGGACGAGAAAGTCATTTAGTACCTGTTGAGTGGGAAACAGAGCCGTTTCCATGGAAGAAAGTTAAGTACGAGTGGCCCGTAGTATCGCCTCTAAGTGGTAAAATTGATAAGCGTTATCCTGTACCTTTTGAAGGGAGTCGGCAGCACCGGGTGACTGCTTTTACCGATAATTTTGATGATGAGCAATTCAAATTGGCGTGGTGCTGGAGGCGTGTGCCGTTGCAGAATCAGTTTTTGTTGCAAAAAAGAAAAGGTTATCTGAGAATCAATGCACATCCCAATACCATAAAGGAAAGAGGCAGGGCCAATTTTGTTGGATTCCGTCAGACAGAGAGTGATTTTGAGCTGGAAACGATAATGGATTTTAACCCCAAATCGATGAAAGCTGAAGCTGGTCTGGTTTTAATCCAAAAAGACAACAATTACATTTCTTATACGGTAAAAAAAACCAAACAAGGTTTGTTGCTTCAGGTATCTGTAGTTGAGCCTCAGCGCGATAAAAAAGTATTGCATTCTGCCTTGTTGCAATCGCAGGCAAAAGATCTTAAACTGAAAGTTATTTCCCAAAATAGTCAGTACAAATATGTTTATCAAACAAAGGGAGGATCTGAAGAACTATTCTGTACAAGTGATTCTAATCTGCTGCTTAACCGTGGCTATACCGGTGCTTACCTGGGCTTATATGTTACATCCAATGGCAGTAAGTCAAAAGGTTATGCCGATTTCGACTGGGTGAATTACCAGGCCTACTCCCGAAAATAATAGTAAATCCCGCAGACTGCAGGAAGGTTTTCAGACATTTGGAAATGGCCCCGTAGACTGCAGGAAGGTTTTCAAACATTTGGAAATGGC
>JAKSBD010000122.1 GCA_022361295.1 Bacteroidales bacterium | reverse complement strand
TAATCACATTTATACCAATTTCAATGTGATATTGGTATTACACTCACAACAAAAATAACCCCAAAATTATCATTAGCAAAATACTTATGGCAATTCAAATTGTAGAATGCATGTGAAATCTACATCTGCCATCAGCTTTTATTACCTTTGCAAAAAAACAGGATGAACATGGTGACCTTGGATACATATAAAGAATTGCGGGACGAAATTGATTATTCAACCATTAAGTTGTGGGATGAGCACCATGATAATATGGCTTGTAAAAAGGGCTGTGACAAGTGTTGTTTGAATTTTGATGTGTTTCCCATTGAGTTTGATTATATCAGGAAAAAGGTTGAAGAATTGTATCCCCATGTTTTAGAGCAGGATAAGCCTTTGGAAATGGGAGAGAAGTGCTTCTTCCTTAAAGATCATCAATGCACTATTTATGAGGCCCGACCAATTATTTGCCGCACACATGGTTATCCGCTATTGTATATGAATGAGGATGGTGACCAGTGGGAACTGTCGCATTGCGAACTCAACTTTAACAAGGTGGATGAAGATTATTTCCATGAGGAGAATTGCTATGCACAGGATACCTTCAATAGCCGTTTATTTATGATGAACAAAGAATACATTAAATCAGCACACCCCGCAAAAGGTGAGTTTGATTTGGTGCCTTTGGTGGATTTGCTGGAGTAATTAAGATCACCAATAGATTAAAAACAGAAAGCACAGAAATACATCGAATACTATTTATTTCGGTGTTTCCCGTGCCTTCTGCATGTGTAAACTCTTCTCCTTAAATATCTTTCTTTTTATGGTTATCTTTCTGTGTTGCCAGCGACACAAATATGAGGGTCAGTAACGCTAATGTAAATGAGATGATAGCCGGGTTGTCGAGCTGATGGATAGCATCTTCAGGGTTTAGCCCATAACGACTCCACATCATAGGAGACGTTAAAATAAGTCCTAATGCAGCAACGATTCCTACCGTGATTGAAGAGGCTATTCCCTTAGCTGTGGTTTTTTTCCAGAACAACAGCATCAATATGGATGGTAGGTTTGCAGATGCGGCTACTGCAAATGCCCATCCTACCAAAAAGGAAACATTCATTCCCTTAAAAGCAATGCCGAGTATGATGGCTATGATGCCAACAACAAAAGCAGATATCTTACCAGCCATTACCTTTTTTGCTTCGCTCAGATTCTTCTTCATGTAAACATCAATTATGTCATGAGCAATGGCACCTGTTGAGGCAATGATTAAACCACTAACTGTTCCTAAGATGGTGGCAAAAGCAATGGCTGAGATAATCGAGAATAAACCAACGCCAAAAGCTTTCGCTAATAACGGTGCAGACATGTTACTGCTTTCCACATCAAGTACTCCGTTGATGGCAGCACCTAATCCCATAAACATGGTGAGTATGTAAAAAGAACCTATTGAAGCGATGGCGACAATGGTTGATTTTCTGGCATCGCGCTGGCTGGGTACCGTGTAATAGCGGATCAGAATATGCGGAAGGGCTGATGTGCCAAGAAATAGTGCAATCATTAATGATATAAAGTTCAGTTTTGAAACAGGAGTGGCGTCTTTACCTATTTTAAATCTCAGGCCTGGTTTCATCATATCACTGCCCGAGGTTTTATTTTGGTACCACACCGTTACTTTATCGTTTCCATCAGAAAACTTTAACTGTGTGAAGCGCACAATTTCACTTTTCTCAATAGTTGATAGAAATTTAAAGGGTCCCAGTGGACCGGTTTGTTTCACCTCTTTGCCATCGACAATAATTTTACTCATATGTCCCACCTGGTAGAATTTTGCATTTTCTGCAGGTTCGCCATTGTAGAGTTTCTTTCCTTTGTCCAGGTTGGTTGTTGAAAGCATCTCCTGTAAAACAGGCTCCGCTCCCTTTTTTACAAGCTTAAACCAGCGGTTAACGCCCTGTTTCTGAAGTTTCACCAAGGTGTGGGTCTTAATATTTTGCTGGTCCACAACATTATAGTCACCTGCTTTAACAACTCTGTCATTTTCCATTTCCGGTGTAATGGAGATAAAGTGATGATAAGCCTGGTGTTCTGTTTCGGGATGAATCTTCAGGCCATTGTTGAAAATATATACAGATAAAACCGTTGAGAAGATAATTAACAAAGCACCTTTGATAAACTGCACATAGGTAGTTGATGTCATACCGGCAGTTGCCACTATAAAGATAACTATAGCACCAACAATAATTACTCCCCAATGATGTTCAAGTCCCAATAATGGTTTAACCAGAGCACCTGCACCTACCATTTGCGGAATCAGGTAAAAAATCGAAACGATTAAGGTACTGATAGCCGCCGTGAGTTGAATAGCTTTCGAGTCAAATCGTGCATCCAATGCATCGGTAAAAGTATATTTACCCAGGCGTTTAAGTGGCTCAGCAACCAAAAAGAGGGCAACAATCCACCCGGCCAGATAACCGATTGAGTATAAAAATCCATCATAACCCGAGAAGGCGATCATTCCGCAGATACCAAGAAATGATGCAGCGGAAAGGTAATCTCCGGCAAATGCAATTCCATTAACGCCCCAGTGTATTGTACCCCCGGCAGCGAAAAAGCCCGATGCCGATTTAGTCTTCCTGGCAAAGTAATATGACAAAGCCAGCACAATCATCACAAATATTACAAATATGATAATTGCTGTAATAGATGGTGAATATATCATTGCTGTTCCTCCTTATTCATTTTGTTCTCGAGGTTAGTACAGATGGCATTGTAAATCAGTCCAAGAATGATTGCAAAGATGATCAGTCCAAAACCGTATACAACAGCAAGATTTTGCCCGGCAAAGATGATTTTGCCCATCAGTTCATAGTTAACGACTCCAACAACAACAAAGCCTGCGTATACGATTGAATACACAATGAACAGAATGACTCCTAGCTTTGATTTCTTTTTTGATGCATGATCGTTGCCAAGTTTGGCCGCAGGTCCGTGTTCCATAAAGCTTAGTTTATAAGTTTGTAAATGATGCTGGTCCGCCATATGCGACGGAAGTTTATCTTAATGTCCGGATGATATATGCAGGTACTCCATGAAGAATCTTCGTAACCGTCAGAAAGGAAGGAGGATAGGGAACTAAAAGTTATGAAAGAATGCTCAGAATAGAAATAGAAGGATCAAAAATATTTTTAGGGGCATTAAATGATGGAATAGTCAGTCTGTACAACGAGATAGCGCTGACTTTCACTACTTACATAATTCTGATTTTTAGTTTCAAACCAAAGACCGGTAATGCTTCCGCGGTATTTTCAATCAAGCCTGGTGAAACATTCAATGATAAATCGTCTGAAATATCAAAGTTATAAAAGTGGGCATCTACAGCAGCATCCATTATCTGCAGCACATATAATGCAGTCATTCCAATATAACTTAAATCACGATATCGACGGTAGCGTTGCTTTTTGCTGTTAAGAGCTTCTTCAAACCAAACGTTGTGTTCAGTTCGTACTTCTTCTTCGGTCAAATTGGAAGGGATAAATTCCAGGTAACTTTTATTATTGGGATCATTTATAATCCAATCCCGATATGCTGATTTGTATTTTTTGTAATATTTGGAGTTAAAGTTTATAGCATAACTTAAAGCCCCAATTCCTGCATAGACGATAGGAATTTTCCAGTATTTTTTATTGTAAGCCTGACCTAATCCGGGCAAGATGGCTGAATAGAAAGTTGCTTTATGTGGTGAATGTGAAATCGTTTCATCTACTTGCTGGGATTTAACTACTTGATTAATTAATATAAAGAGAATGAAAGAGGTAAAGGTTTTTAAATTGATATTCATTGGTTAAGGTGTTAGAATGATGTCTAAGCATAATGGAACACTTAACCATAGGACAAGGGTGATTAATTAACCACGCATTTAATTTAAGTTAAAAAACCTGAGTTCGATTAAAATTACAGGGTTCAAATTTTCTTAAATAATTGATTTACAATATAATTTTTTAGGCATAGCTCGCTATGCTTTCACAAGTTTTCCTTTAAACTAAATATCTATAAGCGATTTGAGCCAATAATATTATATCGAATTAAGGTTAAATAATAAGCATCTTGTGTTAAAGCTGTCTGCAGATTGATGAACTCTTAGCTTATTTAACCCTATTTGTGTTACACCATAGCCAATGTTGCTCTGTAACAGGGTAGTTTCGGCAGATACCGGCGCGCGCTTCATATACGCCGCATGAGTATGTTCCATTGTTAACCCTCAGGAATATGCAATCACCATTTGCTTTTGTCTTTAAAAAGTGACCATCGGCATAGCTTCTGCCTTTAGGTTCGGTAAAGGAGTTGCGGTGTTTCCCGGTATAGTTCTCCAGATTAGTTAATTCTTTGTCGTTAAGTTCCACAAAAGGGAAGTTGCGGCAACAGACACCACAATTCTGACAGGTAACAGATGAGATCTTGTTTTCCATAAGGCAATTAATTTAAGCATTCAATTAAATTGTTGCGAATGGAAAATGGCATTATAATACTGATTGATATTATCCCATCCGGGGTTAAAGATACATTTATTAATGCGGAATAGTAAAGTAAAATGTCGTTCCCTTTCCTTCTTCCGATTCTACCCGGATAGTTCCTTTATGCATTTTAATAAACTTTAAGCACAGGTTTAAGCCCAGACCGGTTCCTTGTTCTTTATGTAGGCCTTTACTGGTATATATTTTATCCTCTTTAAACAGTGAGTTTTTAATCTCAGCATTCATACCAACCCCCGTGTCTTTAACACTAAAGAGTGTGTGCTGTTCTTCTTTTTCAATATTAATAGAAATAGAACCGCCGGCAGATGTGAACTTAAGCGCATTAGACACCAGGTTACGTAATATGGTTTTAAGCATATTTTCATCGGCCACGGCGGTTAATTCAGGCTCACAGTTGATATGGATAGTAACTTCATCTTTACTGGCCGACTCCCGCAACAGAAAAAAGACCTGATTACATATATCCTCAAGGTGAATGAGTGCCGGCTGATAATTCATCTCTCCTTTTTCACTTCGTGCCCAAAACAGGAGGTTCTCCAGGAGGTTATAAGTTTCAGCAGTCGATGATTTCAAAGTGGTGAGGTATCTGTGCATTTCATCACGATTAATGCTTTCAAGGCGCAATAAAAGCATTTCAATAAAAGAAACCAGTGTGCCTACGGGGCCTCTCAAATCATGCCCGATAATGGAAAGGAGTTGGTTCTTTGCCTCATTTGACTGCTTCAATACTTTATTTTGCTTATTAATAGTGAGCTGATTTTTGATGGCCCATGCAAAGAGAAACATAAACACTATAAACGCTCCAAGAAAAATATAGGTGAGCTTCTTTTGGCTGTTAATTTCTATTTCAAGAATGGCTCTGTCTCGTTTCAGTGTTTGTTCAAACTGTTCAGTTATTAAATTGGTTTGGTAGGCCAGTTTAAGTTTTTCTAACTCATATTTATTGGTTTGATGCTGAAGAGTATCATTATATAAATTTGATTGATTTAAATAATAAAAGGCTTCTTTGTACCTATTCTGAGTTTGGTGGATAGTGGATAATTCTTCATTGATAAGTTTAAGTAATCGCATGTCAGAGTTTAGTATTGCTTTGTCTAGAGCGAGGTTAAGCACTTCTTTGGCAGCCTTAAACTGGTTTGTTTTTTTGTAATTCTGACCCATTACAATCAAACATTCAATTTCATTGCTGACAATGCCCAGTTCATTGAAGCTTTTTCTGGAACGCCTTAATTCCTGATTACTTTGATCATATTCGCCTATTGACTGGTAGATGATAGCGTAATTAAAGTGGACGTTGGCGAGGCCCGCCAGATGGTTAATGGAATCTGCGATCAATTCAGCTTTTTCATAATGTTGAGCCGCTTTCTCATATTCGCCCTGATGAATGTATAAACTTCCAATATTAAGCAAGGAAGTTGTGTAGTTTTTCAATTGCCCACTTTCCAGATATAATGCTGAACTTTGGTGGTAATGTTCAAAGGCTTCCTGAGCATTACCTGTTTTTTCATAAACCATTCCAATGTTATTGATGGTTGAAGCCATCCCCGATGTATCATTGTTGCTCTTGTGGATCTTTATTGATCTAAGAAAATAACCAAGACTCTTATCCAATGCATTTTGGTTGTAATAGGCAATGCCAATATTATTGAATAAAATGGCGCTATCGACCCCATTTGTTAATCCTTTTACCAACAGGTTTTCGCCTGTTGCTGCAGCCATGTCATTAAGGTTGAGCTTCAGAAAAACATTAACAGATTCGAGCATTATATCTCTTTCACGCCTCTTGTTTTCATATTGATATGACAACATCAAGCCTTCTGAAAGTTCTTCCAGGGCTTTCTGATATTGATTATTTCGTCTCAATATGCGGGCTTTAGCATAGTGCATTTCTATATAGCCTTGCGGGTAATCAATTTTATTTGAGAAATCAACAATTGAATCCAAATAGGCGTAACGGGTTTCAGTTGAGCATGAATCCTGAAAAGAATAATTAAATAAACGATTTAGTTCTAAGGAATCATTTTTTGATAGCTGTTGACTGCCTGCATTAGTTGCACAAACTAGGCTACAAACCATCAGAAGCAATGATTGCCAACTTATACCTTTATCGAAGAGTAAATCCATAACGTAATGAAAAACCAATTAATTGCTCAAGGGTATGAGTTGGTGAAATGTTTTTGGTGTAATGCAAAGTAAATAATAAATACTGATGATTTATAGCATTAATCGAATTACTAAAAAAACTTAAATCAGGTTGAGATACAGGTTTTAATATCGGGCATTGTTACATAATTATTACCTTTAGTAACAATTCTTTAACCTATATGAAATGTATAAATACTCATTACTCACCGCCTTTTTATTATTGAATGTCATATTCTTTAATGCTTGTAAAAACAAGCCAGGGCAAACGAATCAGGAAGTGGCTTTTAACAGTAAAGTAAGCGCTTTCACGTCAGGTATTATCTCCAACGAAACCAGTATTAGAGTTCAGTTTTCTGAAAAAATAGCTGGTGTCACGGCAGGACAGGATGCTGATAAAAGTTTATTATCTGTTTCACCTTCCATTAAAGGTCAGTTAGAATGGTTTGATGCCCATACACTGGAATTTATTCCTGATGAACGCATGCCATCGGGCACCCAATTTAAGGTGGAGGTTGATTTACCTGAACTTTTTCCTGATGAAAGGGAATCTTTTAATTTTGGATTTAACACCATTGAGCAAAATTACCGGGTACAGTCATTAGGATTGGAACCTGATGCTGCTGATGACTTAAAAGAAAACACCTATAGAGGCCGTATTGCAATGGCCGATCATATAAACAATAGCAAAGTAGAAGCTTTGGTTAAGGCATCGCAGGATGGAAATGCTTTAGAAATAGAGTGGGAGCACCAAAGTAGTGAAAAACAGCATGCTTTTGCTATTAAAGGCATAAAACGAGGTGAGCAAAGTAGCACACTGCTTATTGAATACAACGGTAAGGCAGTAGGCGTTGAGAAATCAGACCGTGATGAGGTTGATGTACCTTCATTAACCGACTTTAAGGTAACTGATGTGCGTGTGGTGATGCAGCCTGAGCAATATGTGTTGGTCATCTTTTCTGATCCCCTGGATGAACGTCAGAATATCAATGGCCTGATAAGCATAAGTGGAGCATCGCGTTTGCGATATGTTATTGACCGTAACAGAGTAATGATTTATCCGGGCTATCGCTTAACAGGTTCACGCAAAGTGACCATTTCCGAAGGCGTAAAAAACATTCTTGGATATACTCACAAGGCTGAAGAGTCTTACGATATGGTGTTTGAAACACCAAAACCAGAAGTTCAACTGATAGGCAAAGGAACCATCTTACCCAATTCCAATGGTTTAACTTTTCCATTTAAAGCTGTGAGTGTAAAAAGTGTACAGGTACGTATTATCAAAATATTTGAAAGTAATGTGGCAGGCTTTTTACAAGTCAATAATATGGATGGTCAGTATCAGCTGCGCCGTGCAGGTCGGTTGATCTTCAAGAAAAATATACGACTCGACAATGATCGTTCCCTCGATTTAACCCAGTGGAATAGTTTCTCATTAAACCTTTCAGATTTAATAACACCTGAACAGGGTGCAATTTATCGTGTCGAGCTCAAGATTCGCAAAAAAGACAGTTTATACCCTTGTGGAGATGTGTCTGAAGAAGAAACGGTTGATGAAGAAGATGGTATAACGGAGTCTGATATGGCCTACTGGGATCAGCCAGCTGAATATTACAGTTCGTACTGGGATGGTTACGAAGGGTATTATGATTGGCGCGAGCGAGAAAATCCTTGTGCTGATATGTACTATCGTAACAAGGTGGTGAGTCGTAATATTCTGGCTTCGGATATTGGTATTATTGCCAAACAAGGTACTGATAAAGAGGTGGTGGTTGCCATAACTGATATCAGGTCCACCCAGCCATTAAGTAGTGTTGAGGTTGAGGTATTCAATTATCAGATGCAGCCGGTTGGTAAAACACGGACAGATGCCGATGGCCTGGCTCGAATTCCTGTTTCGCAGAAACCGTTTTTATTGATTGCCAAGAATGATAATCAGCGTGGATACTTACGTTTGGATGATGGTAACTCTTTATCATTAAGTCGTTTTGATGTAAGTGGTCAGGTTGTGCAAAAAGGCATGAAGGGCTTTATTTATGGTGAGCGTGGTGTGTGGCGCCCGGGCGATACTTTGTTTATTTCCTTCATGCTCGAAAATAAAGGAGAAGCCTTACCTAAAGAACATCCTGTTGTGTTTGAATGGGTAAATCCACAGTGGCAAACCATCAACAGACAGGTACAGTCAATGAATGATGACAATATATACGTGTTTAAAACACAAACAAGCAGCGATGCCCCAACAGGTATGTGGCGGGCGCGCATCAAAGTTGGTGGCAGCACGTTTGAAAAAGCCATGAGGGTAGAAACTATTAAACCCAATCGCTTAAAGATCAAACTTGATTTTAATACCGATTTGTTATTACCTGGAGAGGCAGCTCAAAGCACAATGACTGTTAACTGGCTGCATGGTGCTATAGCACGCCATCTTAAGGCAGATGTAAAAGTCACCCTTAACCAGAGTAAAACACAATTTAATAAATACAGTGATTTTCATTTTGATGATCCGTCGCGGCGTTTTGAGTCAGAAGAGAGTACTATTTTTGAAGGACAACTGGATGATAAGGGGCAAGCCCTTGTTGATGCGTCTATTGATGTGCAGGAAGCAGCACCCGGATTTCTTAAAGCCTCTTTTGTTACTCGCGTATTTGAGGAAAGCGGCGATTTTAGTATCGATCGTTTCTCAGTGCCATATGCTCCATATCCTGTTTTTGTAGGTGTTAAAGCACCTAAAGGAGATAAACGTGGTATGTTGCTAACCGATACAACACACACTGTTCAGGTTGCATCGTTAACGCCCAAAGGAGAAGCCATCTCGGTGCGAAATCTGTCGTATTACATTTATAAAGTAAGCTGGCGCTGGTGGTGGGAATCATCAGCCGATGACCTGGCTAATTATGTGGGGACACGACACCAGAACCTGATAGCCAGTGGAAAGGTCAATACCACAAACGGTGAAGGACAGTTCGACTTTAAGGTGAATTATCCCGATTGGGGACGTTATCTCATCCGGGTTGTTGATGAAAAGAATGGTCATGCTTGCGGACAAACGGTGTATGTTGACTGGCCGGGGTGGGCAGGAAACAGCAGAGGTAATGATCCAAGTTCTGCCAGTATGCTTGCATTTAATGCCGATAAGGAAAAATATAAAGTAGGAGAGCAGGCTGTCATTAGTTTCCCGGCATCGGGTCAGGGACGTGCATTGGTTAGCATTGAAAATGGAAACAAAGTACTTAAGAGCTGGTGGGTGGAACCTACCAAAGGAGAGAACCAGTTTAGCTTTGAAGTAACGCCTGACATGACACCTAATGCTTATGTGCATGTAACCTTGCTTCAGCCACATGCGCAGACAGTTAATAATTTACCAATCCGCATGTATGGTGTTATTCCATTAATGGCTGAAGACCCTGAAACACATCTTTATCCCGAGATTGAGATGCCATCAGAACTGCGTCCGGAGAAAGAAGTAAGCATTAAAGTGAGTGAACGCGATGGCCGCCCAATGACGTATACCCTGGCAATTGTGGAGGACGGTTTGCTTGACTTAACACGCTTTAAAACACCTGTTCCGTGGAATCACTTTTATGCCCGTGAAGCTTTGGGTGTTAAAACCTGGGATATGTACGATGAGGTGATTGGTGCCTATGGTGGTAAAATAGAGCAGATTTTCAGCATTGGTGGAGATGGTGATCTGGGAGGTAAGAAAGGTGGCAAAAAAGCCAATCGCTTTAAGCCAATGGTGAAATTTTTCGGACCATTTAAGTTGGGTAAAGGAGATACTGAAACCCATTCATTCAAAATGCCGCGCTATATTGGTTCTGTACGCACCATGGTTGTTGCTTCTTCTGATAATGCTTATGGTGAAGCAGAGGAAACCACTCCTGTTCGTAACCCATTGATGGTATTGGCAACCCTGCCTCGCGTTTTAGGACCTGATGAAACAGTTGATTTACCGGTCACTGTTTTCGCAATGAAAGAAAGCATTAAAAACGTGAAGGTAAAGGTCGAGACTAACAATCTAATGACCATTGAGGGCGCAACAGAACAGGATTTAAGCTTTGACCAGACCGGAGAGCAGATAGCGACTTTTAAGCTCAAAGTTAAGCCTGGCATGGGCATTGGTGAGTTAAAGGTGTTTGCCGAATCAGGTGGTGAGACAGCAATGGATGAAATTGAAATTGAGGTGCGTAATCCTAATCCGCCTATTACAACTGTTCAAAGCATAAGTATTGATGCTGGTGCCAGTAATTCAATAGCTTACCGCCTTCCGGGTATGGCTGGAACAAACAAAGCAACATTTGAGGTGTCTGCACTTCCGCCATTTGACTTCGGACGAAGGTTAAAATACCTGTTGCGCTATCCTCATGGTTGTGTGGAACAAACAACATCGGCAGCTTTCCCTCAGTTGTATCTGGCTGATGTGATTGAGAATGGAGAAGTAACAGCCGTTAAAGCGAGCGAAAATGTGAAGGCCGCCATCAACCGTCTGGCCGGCTTTATTCGTTCAGATGGAGGGATGGCCTATTGGCCCGGTTCATACGAATCATCAGATTGGGGAACGACTTATGCCGGTCATTTTATGCTTGAGGCTGAAAGAAAGGGTTATAACCTGCCTGTGGGCTTCAAAAACAAGTGGATCAAATATCAGAAGAATAAAGCGCGTCAATGGCGACGAAACAGTACTTATCGCGGTCGTGACCTTGCACAGGCCTATCGATTATACACATTGGCACTGGCGGGTGAACCCGAGTTGAGTGCCATGAACCGTATGCGCAATCAGAGCGGGTTATCCAATCAAAGTGTCTGGCGATTGGCTGCCGCATATGCTTTAGCAGGGCATAGGGAAGTGGCCGATGAACTGATTAACATAACCACGATGAGTGTAATCAATCAGCGCGATAACAGTTATACCTATGGTTCTGAAGAACGTGATTTAGCCATGATATTGGAGACCCTGGTATTGATGAATAAGAAGAATGAAGCTGGTGATTTATTGCAAAAACTCTCAAAATCACTTTCGGGTCAGCGTTGGATGAGTACACAAACAACCGCCTATTGCTTGTTGGCAGTCTCTAAGTTTGTCGGAGAATCAGGAGTGAGTAAAGAGTTTAAATTTGAATGGGAAGCCAATGGTAAGAGTAAGAAAGTGAACTCGCAGTTGGCCCTGTATCAGCAGCAATTAGCAACCGAAGATAACGGTGGATCTGTAACCATTAAAAACACATCAGACGGTATGTTGTTTGCGCGTGTTATAATGGAAGGTATTCCGGCTGAAGATGACCAGACAGTTAAAGCATCTAATTTGCAGCTAAATGTCGAATATCGAACATTGAACGGGAATGCTATAGATGTAAGCCGTTTAGATCAGGGAACAGATTTTATGGCTATAGTAACGGTTAAAAACCCGGGTAACTTTGGCAATGTCGAGAACCTGGCATTAACCCAGATATTCCCTTCAGGATGGGAAATACGCAATACGCGCATGGAAGATATAGAGTCTGCTCATGAATTAAGTATTCCCGACTATCGCGATTACAGAGATGATCGCGTCTATTCCTATTTTGACCTGAACAGAGGCAAGCATAAGAAGTTTGTTGTGCTGTTAAATGCCAGTTATACCGGAAGGTATTATCTGCCGGCCACCAGCTGTGAAGCAATGTACAACAATGCGGTTTCAGCGCGTCAGCCCGGACGTTGGGTTAATGTTGTTAAAGCAGGAGAATAACAAGCTTAATACGATTTAAAAAAAGACCCTCAGGTTTATGCCGAGGGTCTTTTTTTATGCATTGTTTTTTTACTTCTATATGTCATTAAGTTAAGACTATTCAACCTACATAAAAGACCCCCGCTACCGCGCGGATCCTTTCGCGTGGGCTTACAGCAAAAAGAGGTTATTAGGTGATATTTTCATTGCCATATCTGCATGCAACCTCAGAAAGATTACACAATTACCCTGTTTTGTTTTAATTCATGCCTGCTGATTTTCGGCAAGGTATATTTCGATTCAAAACATGCTTGCTGATTTTCGGCAAGGCCAAAATGATTTCAAAAGTAGCTTGCTGAAATTCTTAATGGTCATTTTTTAAGTTCAAACATGCTTGCTGAATTCCAGCAAGGTCAATTTAAAACAAAAACATCACAACCATAAGGCTGGCAAGCTTCATTTTAATTTATGAAGCCCCTGCTATAAATCTATATTATACAATTATGAGTTTAAGGCCTTCGATACCGCGTGATTTTTTGTATGCATTAAATTTTTTTACGTCTAATGTCACCCCTTTTCTGCATTGCTGCGTCGTTAGGCCAACGATCGCAATTTGATTTAAATGGTAACAACGTGTTGGTGCACCATATCAATCATTTAACGACAATAATTTAAAAAAATAATCTCGCCTCATAAAGAAGCGGGGTCAAAAAAATTAATCAGTAACGGGATTGTATCGAAACCTCCCGCTACATAAAAAGAATAGACAATGAGACAAATTAAAAGTTTTGTTATCGCCATGTTTTTTGGCGGAATGATGTTAAGTGGGTGTAAAGAGACTGTTTCTGAAATTAAGTTAGATATTGAGGAAGCTACATCTAATAAGGAAAATAAATTGCTCATTGAGGAAATCACCGAGAATCAAATTAAATATATCAACGGGATAATACATATTCCGAACGCAGACATTATAGATACACTTAATTACATGGTAGATAAAGAAATGAAATTGGATTATTTAAATAAGATTTTTCCTTCTTTTAAATCTACTGAATATTATTTTTCCAAAGCATTAAATGACCTTTATGAGAATGATAACACAGTCGACTATATTAACTACTTAAAGGGGCAATATCCAAATTGTATTAAAATAGAAATGTTAGCAGATAGTTCTGCGAATGTAGAGTATACACATCAGGCTCATGATCTTGCATGGTTATTAAACAAAAATAATCAAATAGTAATCGATAGTGCTTTATATACGTTTTACCCTTATGCTCAAACGATAGAGTACCTTCAAAAATTAGATGAAAAACCGATATTTAATATAGATGATGCGCAAATTACCTGGGTTTCAGATAACAAAGTAAGTATCGTATTTAACCAATTAAAGTCTTTAATAAAAGCCCCTAACATGCTTGTTAGAGGTCATCGATGGGATGGCAAACACCGTTTGCAAGCTGCACTGCATGTTCATAATGTTTATGCACTACCGGTACGCTCAAAATACGATAATCAATTAAACGAATGGTATATGAGTCAGGTAAAACAGCTAAGGGTTGTATTTAAACAAGACAGAAAAATGTGGTATGGATGGACAAAAAAACCAACAAATTTTTCATACGAGCTTAAAATGTTATACGTGAGTAATTATGGAGGAACATGGACAGATGTATTTCCTCAGAACTGGACTGGCAGTTGGTACGGCAGAGAAGACTATTTGGTAATTTTTGATAAAAGAAGAAGAGTATACCATGGTGATCGGGATGGCTATAAAAATTTACCCACTGAGAAAAAAGATCTGCATTTGACAGTTAGCGTTGATGTTAAATCTGGTCAGGTACCAGAAAAATTCAATCTTTTTTACAGTAATATAGAATATAAATAAGCTAACCATTACAGATATGAAACTACATTTATATTCTCTTATTTTTCTTACTTCCTTGTTAATATCGCCAGGAATAAAGTCACAGTTATATGTAACAGCAGGAAGTAACTTATCACAAGTTTACCTTACCCCAAGCATGCATGACTATCAAACGACATATGATTATGCTTTTGGTTATTCATTTGGTGTATTACAATCATCAGTTTAACGAAACGTTAAGTAGTACCATTGGAACATCATTTATCTGGCGCAATGTAGATCCGATTTACTCAACTTGGTTTTATAATGAGCTATATACAAGTGAATTGACTTCAAACTCTCAAAACATATTGTGTGTTCCCATAAGTTTTCAGGTTAAAACTTGCAAAAACATACATTTTCTAACTGGTTTTGATTTTAATATGTTCCTTAATGAAATTGACACCAGATATGAAAACCGAATAGATCCTCATTTAAAATTCGGGACAGCGTTCAAACAGAAAAAGTGGAGTGTCGATGCAGGTTATACATTCAGTATCACACCTTATCGTAAAAATGAAGGATACGAATATGATAAGATTCAAGGATCCGGATATTATTATAAAAGTCGTTGTTTCTATATTAATTTCAATTATTTGGTTTTTAGTAGTAAGGTAAAACGAAGACACACAATCAAATAATGTAAGGATGAAACTGATTCATAATATTGTTGTCGTCATTCTTCTTCTATCCGTTAATAGTTGTGGGATGGATTATTTTTATCCTGACAGTGATTCATACAGAGAACCAGACTTGATTGGAACCTGGGGATTTGCCAATGTTTCAAAATTGGATAGTTCAGTAGTTGTTTTCACCGAAGATGGTTATCATGATGTCTTTCGAAATCCAGAAATTAGAAGTACTGTATTCTTTGGGTCATTATCAATGATTTGGCATAATATTGACAATGATAGCGGAACTATTTTTAGAGGGGATTACAT
>JAKSBD010000123.1 GCA_022361295.1 Bacteroidales bacterium | reverse complement strand
TTGCCGAGTTGCTCATAACCTAGCTTACAAATTCATATTACCCCCGCAGCTCCACCAGAAAGTGAAATAATTTGAACTGGAAAACTTCAAAATATTTCACTTTCAACTATCTAGACAAAATCTATTAAGCTTCTTGAATGTCTAAATCTCAACTTATTTCCAGATTTGTTTGACAATTGTTTGTGCGCAAAATGGAAATATAATGAAGGAAAGGGTAAATGCTCACTTCATGACTTTTCCGATTCTCTATATTGGTCGTTTTTTCTATTGAGAAGCGTCGGTAACGCAAAAAAATTATTCTATATGTCAGCTCAAAAATATAAATCCAATAATGATAATATTTTATAATTCTCGAATTCAACAATTATATAATTACAGAATTATTGCATTACATAATTATAGAATGATATAATTCTATAATTTTAGAATTGTAAAATGATATAATTCTGAAACATTAAGCTCTGAAAAAGAAGAAATCAAATAAAGACTTTATTGGTGATAGGATCGTACTAAAATTCTTATCGCCTTTATTAGGCTGGTTTGAAGCTCTATATGGCTTTATTCAGCCTGATTATTCCGAAAATAAACTCGTTTTGAACGGTAAAGATAATTGTCACTGTGGTAGTGGAAAACAATATAATACATGCTGTTTTCAAAGTGATAAGTTGACAGGGTTAAAATGTTTCAAAATAACAAGGACTAACAAGCGGTCGGGAAAGTGTAAAATCAGGTATGAATTTGTCAATAAAGAGTCGAGCAATTACCCAATTTTTAAGAAAGGCGATATTAATCCTTTAAATAAGAGTGGTAGCTACATTGAATCTAACATTAGTGAAGGCTATTTTGATAGTGGCACGTCTGACTAAAATCCAATAAATGAATATGAAAATACTACTTACAATTTTAAGCTTATTATTTATCGGTTTTGCCTACGGACAGAATAAGCAGGAATATGAACAACTATTAAAAAAAGAGTTATCCCTCCAGGATATTGTGGAAGATCCAGAAGAATTTAATCGCAACTTAAAAACGATCATATACCACACCCTTGACAGTATCGATTATCAGATTTTCTGTGGCCCGGCTGGTAATAATGCTCAACTACTGGCTCTTGGTGCACTTAAGAACAGTGTCAATTCCAATAGTACTTCTGAAGACTTCATTACTGAGAAAATTACTTATCAGGAACTTCTTGAACAATTGATGCAAGTCAGGGAAATGGAAGATTATCCGAAAATCAGGGAGGTCGTAATTGCCAAAAACCAATTAGAAAAAAGAAATGCTTCTCAGTCAGACTGGCAGAATGATAAAATCCTGATTCTTAAGATGGGATTTAATGAGCAGCAAACCAATGAGATTTATGAATTGGTAATCGAGCATGAAGGATTGCCATATATTGAGCTACTAGGAATATATGTGCAGAGTCTGGAGCAGAAAAAAGAAGAAGCCAAAGCAAAAAAAATGAAAAACGACAATACGAAGGAGTTATTTTACCTTCATGGTATCAAGATTTATAAAGACTATCAGGCAGGAATTCGGGCAGCAGAAGAAGCCGATAAACCTGTTTTACTTTATTTCACTGGCTTTGGATGTGTGAATGGAAGAAAAATGGAGGATAGCCTTTTTATGAATGATGAGATTGCGAAACACATCAATGATAAGCTGGTGTTAATAAGTCTATACGTTGACGATCGGTCCAGATTAGAAGAGAATGAAATTAGGTATTCGAAAACGCTTGGCCGGGAAATGAAAATCAAAGGACATGTATACCAGGAAATGCAAGTAAAGGAGTTCAATGCTAATAGTCAGCCTTTTTTAGTTCTGTTGAACACAAACAAAGAAGAGGTATCAAGGATCGGTTATACAAAAAGCGTTGATGATTTTAAGAGTTTTTTGGGTATTAAAAAAGAGACTGTAAAATGAACTCCAACAGGAAGTTTTCTAATCTTGTTAAAAGTTTGTTTTTACCTGTATCTTTTAATGTTGACTAGTTTTATAATGGTGCTAATTTTCATTTGTGTATTTACGAACAATCAATGAATTATCGTATCCTCACAATCCAATGGAATGGCATTATGATACTGCTTGCCGATATAGAAATACAAAAAACTAGGTTATTTCATCAATTTAAAAGTACGATAAACATGACGGAGTGTATTAAAACAGAGAATCTTACCGTCCAATACGCCATCACAGTTCGTGATGATTTTAATGACCTCATTGGCCTGCAAACTACCAGCAACCCCACAGCTTGTATTAACAACACTGTTTTCATTATTTTGATCTGTGTTTATTGTCTCTATAACGGGAAATATATCTTGCA
>JAKSBD010000124.1 GCA_022361295.1 Bacteroidales bacterium | reverse complement strand
TTCAACACCAACACCAACATAACGCCAGTCCAGTGCATAGCTTAGTTTGATATTGGTTTCTAAAAACGGATCTGATTTTACCAGCTCATCATCAATCGGATTACCTGTTCCGTCATCTTCACCTGCACCAAAGTGCGGCACCATCATTGATCCGGTGTAAACACCTGATAAAGCTGCTTTAATACCCCAGACCGGATTATAGGTTAAGGTATAGTAGCCATAATGATCGGGCGTGCGCAGGTAGTCTTTGGTTCCTTCAATGCTTTCCGACCAGTTTACGGCTTCATCAAACTGACTCGACTGAATGGTATACCCGGCCTCAAGCTGCCATAGTTTGTTATAGTTGGCACGTGCCTCCATGGTAATACCTTTTACGGTTGAGTTACTGCCGTTTCGCTTCTCCAGAATGACATTACCGTTAGGGTCAGTGCCATTTTCTTCAAGAATAAAGGCATCGTACAGTGTGGTATAGAATCCTTCAAGAGTCACGCCCCAAATGTATTTTTCGGTTGGCTTGTCGTAATTGATGGAGGCACTCCAGCTTTGTGAGCGTTCCTCTTCCAGGTCTTCGGCCAGTTGGATACGCTGGATACCTCCACCGGCAAAAGCAATGTGCATATCTGAATCGAAGGCCTGCGGTGCCCTGAATCCTGTTGACCAGCTACCACGCAGCTGCATACCGTTTTGCTTGTAAAGTAAAGAAACACGCGGGCTAAAAATCAGGTTATCCACCATGTTGTGCTTATCGGTTCTTACTCCTGTTAAGAGGTTCCACTTTTTAGCCAGCTCCCAGTCACTTTGCACATATGCGCCAAAGTTACGTGTTGTCTGGTCAAGCAGATAGTCATAGGCTTTGATCTCATCCACCACCATGTCGTAATTGTATTCAGCGCCGAAAGTCAGGTTGTTTTTACCTCCAAAGAAATCGGGCAGCATATGGTTCAACTGAGCCCCGCCCATATAGGTTTCGTTTTCGGTGATACCATAAGGTGGTTCTTCCAGGTGCTCCTGATACTCTGGCGTTCCTTTATCGGGTAGAATACCGGTATAATGGTCGCGGTCTGTTTTTTGCCCCGCCACATAAACAGCTAATGACGACTGGTTATCGTTAAACGAGAAGCTGTAATCCAATCCTCCCATTAACACATTGTGGGTGCGGTCTTCGGTCTGTTCGGCCAGATAAGCCGGTAAATCCTCACGGTCGCCACCACGACGGTACTCATACATACTTGAGAAGTTAGCTTCCAGTTTATGGTTGGGTGCCGGTAACAAAAAGGAGGTGAAGCCAAAAGAGTTATTCTTCAGCTTGGGCAATTCACTAAAACCATCGTCGTTATGGTCATATGACTCACGGTTACGATTGGTAGCAAACAAGGTTAGCCCGGCATTTTTTCTGTCGGTTAAAATACCTGCGTTGGCCATCACCTGACTGTCGCTGGCATCGCCATTAATAACCGATTGTGTTGTTGAGGCCGAGAATGAACTTGACTCTGGAACTTTGGTGATCACGTTTACGGTACCACCAACGGCTCCTGCTCCATATAAGGCCGAACCACCGCCACGCACTACTTCAATACGTTCAATCATATTGGTTGGTATCTGCTCCAGTCCGTATAAGCCTGTTAATGGGCTGAATACAGGTCGACTGTTAATCAATATCTGTGAATACGCGCCGCCCAGTCCGTTCATACGCAACTGAGTGTAGTTACAGGTCTGGCAATCGGTTTCCATGCGCAGACCCGGCTGAAAGGCCAATCCTTCTGATAAGGTACCGGCTTGCAGCATTTCAAGCTTCTTGCCTTCCATGACATTGACCACTACGGCCGATTCTGTCTTGCGCTTAAAAGTTTTAGTACCCGTAATAACAATATCATCCAGCGACATCACCTGCTCTTCCATCACAAAATTGATCTCCTGCGACTGGCCTTTGACGATGGTTACTTTTTTCTCAACGGGTTTATATCCCATTAAGCTGGCAACTAAAACATGGTCACCCTCAGGCAGGTTGGTTAACATGTAGTGCCCCGATAAATCGGTCATGGTGCCATGTTGTGTATCTTTTAAATAGACGCTTACAAAAGGCAAATGCTCTCCCTCGGCCTGTACATCACCAAAGATGTTGGCATCCGATTTTTGAGCCAAAGACATGGCTGTTGATAAAATGGTTAAGATTAATAGGTTTAAAATGTACTTCATTATAGTTGTTTTCTAGTTTACATTTTGAGTTCATCCATTAGAAACATTGTAATGAAGGAAAGGTTTAAGAAATGATAAGAATCAGGTGAGTTAATTAGGTAATTAGGTCATTAGGGAATTAGATCATTAGGTAGTTAGATCGATAGGTCGGTAGATCGATAGGTCGGTAGATTATTGAGGTGGTTCGACAGTTTAGTAGTTTAGAAGTTGAATAGTTTAATGAAACCTTCTTGTAAACTTTTAAACTTGTCAACTCTTAAACTCTCAGAAAATTAAAGGGTTTTTAGGGTTGCAACCACGGAAGGCACAGAAATACACTGAAAACTTAATGGTACTTAGGGGTGCAGCCACGGAAGGCACA
>JAKSBD010000125.1 GCA_022361295.1 Bacteroidales bacterium | reverse complement strand
TACTGCGTGACATTGCCATTTACTGCATGACATTGCCATTTACTGCGTGACATTGCCTTTTACTGCGTGACATTGCCATTTACTGCGTGACATAACCATTTACTGCGTGACATAACCATTTACTGCGTGACATTGCCATTTACCGCGTGACATTGCCATTTACCGCGTGACATTGCCATTGTATGGCGTGACATTGCCATTGTATGACGTGACATTACCATTATATGGCGTGATATTGCCATTGTATGGCGTGACATTACCATTGTATGACGTGACATTGCCCTTGTATAGCGTGACATTGCCATTATATGGCGTGACATTGCCCTTGTGTAACGTGACATTACCATTATATGGCATGATATATGAAAATGAAGGCATTACACTTTTATTGTTTCTGAAAAATAAAAACCAATAAAAAAGCAAAAACTATTGATAGTCTGCAATATAATATTTGTTTGACCGTTAGTGTATTATGTGAGAATAAACGTTTACCGTTTGTTTTTAACAATCAGTAGGGGGTACATTCGTACCCCTTTTTTGTTATTATAGAATTAACCTGAAAGCTCATGCAACGCATACTAAGTACTTAAGCGTGAAGGTCGATTATACGTGCCTGATTTGTATGAATAAAGCAATAATTGAATTATAATTGATACTATAAAAAAAGCCTGCAAGCTTTTAACTTGCAGGCTTTGTATGTGATCCTGAAGGGACTCGAACCCCTAACCTCTGCGGCCGTAACGCAGTGCTCTATCCAATTAAGCTACAGAACCATTTTTTCCTGTGTGCTTTGTGAACCATTGTTCTCAAATGCGCTGCAAAGAAAGGGTATTTAGTTGTAAGCTCCAAACTAAAAAAAGTGAAAAAATGTAACAAAAACCAATGATGGCGGGCAATTGCCAAAGAATCAATCGCTAAGACATGTGTATTTTTTTGCATTTTTTTTACATCCTAATCTATTCTCAGTTGGTTGCCAGCAGAATTTGATGAAGAGGTGATGAAAATGTGGTCTGAAGGATATAAAAAGCTACTTTTTATCCACAGCTTTTTGCCAAGCTGCAATGTTATTGCTATAAGATATTATATCCTTATTTTATGCTATTTTATTATCTTTCTGAAGAATACTGATAAACAATGGATTCTTTGCCCTTTAAAAACAAACTATGAGCATAATATTAAAAGAAATTACCGAATTGCTTAATGCTGAAGTAATCGACCAAAGCACCGCAGAAAGGATTGAGGATTACTATAAGAAGAAGAAAGGAACATCTGCCAACAGATTATTCATTGCATTTGGCATATTAGGTGCCATTTTAGTTGGATTAGGTGTAATATTAATCATAGCGCATAACTGGGATGAGCTTTCGCGTTCAACCAAAACACTTTTTGCCTTTTTACCACTGTTGGCCGGACAAGGATTATGTTTATACTCTTTACTTAAAAAACAAGATAGTGTGGCTTGGAATGAAAGCAGTGCGGCATTTTTATTCTTCGCCGTTGGGGCAAGTATTTCGCTGGTAAGTCAAATTTATAATATTCCGGGAAATTTAAGCTCATTCATACTTACGTGGATGCTTTTGTGTTTACCCTTAATATATATAATGAAATCATCAACCGCTTCGTTGTTATACCTTATCGGAATTAGTTATTATGCGGCAGAAGTGGGCTATATGTCGGCTTATTCGCAAGAATCGTATTTGTACTGGATCTTGTTATTATTGGTAGTACCGCATTATAATCTTTTATATAAGCGTAAACCCGAGGGCAATTTTTTGGTTTTCCATAATTGGCTTTTTCCTTTATCAATAATCATTATACTGGGAACAGTAGCTTACAAACACGAAGTATTAATGTTTATTGCCTATTTCAGTCTTTTGGGCTTTTTGTACTTGTTAGGAGAATCAGCTGTTTTCACCCATCTGAAATTAAGAAACAATGGCTATAAGATACTGGGATTACTGGGGACACTGATCCTGCTTATCACTTTAAGTTTTGAATGGTTTTGGGAAGAATTAAGAGATGAAGATTTTATACTAAGTGAACTTGTTGTTTCACCTGAATTTATTGGGGCTCTTATTTTCTCCTTGTTGGCAGCGGCACTATTATACCTGAATCAAAAGGGCAAATCACTGAAAGAAATAAAACCCGTAGCACTTGTTTTTATTGTATTTATATTAACATTTATACTTGGTTTGAAATCAGCTATAGCTATTATTCTTATTAATTTATGCGTGTTTGTTATTGGTATATTAACAGTGCGTGAAGGAGCTAAAGAGAATAGTTTAGGCAATTTAAATTTAGGGCTGCTCATTATTACGACATTGATTATCTGCAGATTTTTCGATACAGACCTGAGCTTTGTGCTGAGGGGTATCTTATTTGTGTTTGTAGGTGCCGGTTTTTTTGTAGCCAACTATCTGATGTTAAAAAAAAGGAAAGCAAATGAATTATAAAAAAATACTGATATCCGCGTTTGTTTTATTAGCTCTTATTCAACTTTTTGTGCCAGCCAAAATGATTTGGGACAGAGAGAATGTTATTGATAAAGGAACTGAATACAAATTTCGGACAGCGCCGGTCGACCCCAGCGATCCGTTCAGGGGTAAGTACATAACGCTCAATTTTAAAGATGATACTTTTATCGTTGATGACAAAGCTGACTGGTCGAGGGGTGAGCCGGTTTATGTTTATTTCGCCACCAATAAAGATGGTTTTGCTCAGATAAAAGCTGTTACAAAAGAACACCTGACAGATGATGTCGAATATATCAGAACGAAGGTGCGCTATATTACCAGGGATAGTACAAATACTATATGTGTTGATTATCCTTTTGACAGATATTATATGGAAGAAACTAAGGCATATGATGCTGAGCATGCCTACATTCAATCACAGGCTGACACAGCGAGCGTAACTTATGCCATAGTCAGGGTTAAAAATGGAGATGCAGTTTTACAGGATGTGCTCATTAACGAAATACCAATTAAGGACCTGGTAGAAAAAAAACGTTGAACACGACATGCTTCCATTCCTTATGTCTGCATTAAATCAATTACTACAATCAAAATTTTATACAAAAAAAGCGTGCCTTTAAAGCACGCTTTTTAAATTTATTATAACAACCATTACCAAATACTGGCTCTGTTTTCAGGAGCGATATATAAAGCAGCTGTATTGTCAAGGTTGAAAGCTTTGTAAAACTCTTCCATGTTAGGCAGTGGACCATTTACACGGTTAATACCTAAACTGTGAACATCTGTTTTGGTGCGACGTAAAATTTCTTTGTCACGGATATTCTGTGCCCACACGCGTGAGTAACCAAGGAAGAAACGCTGCTCATCAGTGAAACCATCAAGATCGGCTATTTCACCTTTATCTTTGATTGAGTTCTGATAAGCCTGGTATGAAATAGCCAATCCACCCAGATCGGCAATGTTTTCGCCCAATGATAATTGACCATCGGCAAAAGTACCGGGTAATACTTCAATTTTATTGAACTGATCTACCAGGAATTGAGTGCGTGCATTAAAACGTTCTGAATCTTCATCGGTCCACCATGTTTGCAGGTTGTCATCCTTACCATATAAACGACCTTGGTCATCAAAACCATGTGTCATTTCGTGACCAATCACCACACCAATGGCACCATAGTTAACTGCATCATCACCATCAAGGTAGAAGAAAGGAGGCTGTAAAATAGCAGCCGGGAATACGATTTCATTACCTACAGGACTATAGTATGCATTAACTGTTTGTGGAAACATGTGCCATTCTTCTTTGTCAACCGGCTTACCAACTTTTTCCATGTCGTGGGCAAAATCAAAGCGATTGCTGGCCAATACATTATTGACATATGAGTCATTCGTGATGCTTAAGGCTGTGTAATCGCGCCATTTACTTGGGTAACCAATTTTTACGCGGATAGCTGCCAATTTCTCGTGTGCTGCAGCTTTTGTTTCGTTGCTCATCCATTCTAATTGGTCAATGCGCTGACCAAAGGCAATTCGCAGGTTCTCTACTAAATTGTCCATACGTTGTTTAGCCGCAGGAGGAAAATATTCTGCAACAAATAATTGACCAACTGCTTCTCCCAGGGCTCCGCTGGTATTATCCAATACCTTTTTCCATCGTGGTTCCATGGCTTTTTTACCCGACAGGGCCTCACCATAAAAGGCAAAGTCAGCATTAACAAAATCTTCGCTCAATAACGTAGCTGTTTTGCGAATTACGACTGACGATAAGAAGGCTTTCCAGTTGTCGATGCTTTCGTTGTCATACATGGCAGCTACTTCTTTAATGAAAGCAGGCTGGCTAACATTGATGTCACCTGGCTCTGGCATGTTGATACCTGCCAGGAATTCGCTCCAGGGAAACTGTGGAGCCATTTCAGTCAGTGCGGCCACATTTACCTTATTATATGTTGCATGCGGATCACGGTTCTGCAGTCGTGTATTTGATGCTTGTGCCAGTTTTGTTTCAAAAGCCATTACGGTGTTGGCCAGTTCTTCTGCATCATCTTCTGTATTGCCGCTTAGTGCAAATAATTTAGTCAGGTACAGCACATAGGCTTCACGCAGCTTAACTGATGTTTCGTCATCAGATAAATAATAATCACGATCAGGCATACCAAGACCACTCTGATAGATACCGGCAATGGTCATTTCACTGTTTTTCTGGTCAGCCGATGCATAGAAATAAAACAGTGGCGTTAATTGCTGTGTCTGTAAGTCGCTGATTACATTCACAATACTTTCCTTAGAATCAATGGCCGCAACTTTGTCCAGCAGAGGTTTAATAGGAGTGTAGCCTGCTGCATTTATAGCTTCAAGGTCCATTCCTGAATTATAAAAATCACCGATTTTTTGAGATAATGTCCCTTCAGCACCTTTCTCAGCTGCTGCTTTCTCAACAATGGTTTTTACCTTTTCTTTGCTTTCTTCTGCTAAGAGGTCAAAACTACCAAAGCGACTTTTGTCATCAGGTAGCGGATGCTGTTTCATCCAGCCTCCATTGGCATATTGGTAAAAGTCTTCACCCGGATTCATGTTAAAATCCATGTCATCAGCAGAGAAAACAGGCTTAACAAGCTCTTTTTTTGTTTGGTTGGATTGACAGGCACCCAGGGCTAAACCCGCTGCACATACCAACATGAGATACGTTTTTTGCATAGATGTATTTACTTCTTTTTAGTGTGTTTTTTAGAAATGATTTCCCATTCAAATTAAGCTAAAAGCCAACAAATGACCAAGGATGTAAACATGATTGATTTCATATTTATTCATCTTGCGTAATTGTTAATGGTCAGTAATTCAGTCTGATAATACAAGTCCTTGATAAATTAATAAGGATTTTAACATCTTTTCAAGATAAAGAGATAAACAAATCTTATTTGTGCTTGTTTGAAATATGGATTTTGCAATGTAGAGATTGCAATTGGGACCAAAACATTTTAATAAAAAAGTTTGTTTTACAAGCAATATTTAGATTTAGTATAAATAACAGACTGTGATGTCTGAATTACTATACATAAGGAATAAATTAAAGATAAGCATATGTCAACATTTGAAATTTTAATGCCTAAAATGGGCGAAAGTGTCGAGGAAGCAACCATTACTAAATGGTTTGTTTCAGAGGGAGATACTGTTCAGGAGGATGATGTATTATTGGAAATAGCAACCGATAAGGTAGATTCCGAAATTCCGTCGCCAGTGGCAGGTACTGTTAAAGAAATAAAATATGCGGTTGATGATGTGGTGGCAGTAGGTTTACCCGTAGCCGTTATTCTATTGGAGGGGGCTGAAGATACCGATACTGAAGCTGCTTCGGAAACAGCACCAGCAGCAGAAAAAACTGAAGTAGCTGCAGCGCCTGTGGTCGATTCTGTTGTTTCAGATTCTATCAATAAAACATCTGATCGTTTCTACTCGCCTTTGGTTCGTAGCATGGCTAAGCAGGAAGGTATTATGGCCGATGAACTGGAAAAAATACCAGGTAGCGGAAAAGATGGACGTGTGACAAAATCAGATATGCAGAGCTATATTGCCAATCGCGGACAACAAGCCGCACCAGCTCAGGCAACCGCGGCTCCTTCACCTGCGCCAGCACCGGCGGCAGCTGCTCCTAAAGAGCATAAGGTGAATGTGTCTGTGTCGGCAAACGACGAGATTATTGAAATGGGACGCATGCGTAAATTGATTGCTGACCATATGGTAATGTCGAAGCAGGTGTCGCCACACGTTACCAGTGTTGTTGAAGCTGATGTGACAAATATGGTACTATGGCGTACAAAGGTTAAGGATGACTATTTGAAAAAATATGGTGAGAAAATCACTTATATGCCAATTATCACTGAAGCTGTTGCTAAGTCACTGAGAGACTTCCCGGGGGTTAATGCTTCTGTTGATGGTGATAAAATTATTTTACGCAAAAATGTAAATATTGGTATGGCCGTGTCATTACCAAGTGGTGATTTAATTGTACCGGTCATTAAAAAAGCAGATCAAAAGAACCTGGTTGGTTTAACCGGAGAAGTTAATCGTTTGGCGAACGAGGCAAGGGGGAACAAGCTGTCGCCGGATGATATCCAGGATGGTACATTTACCATTACCAACTTTGGTTCTTTTAAAAATATTATTGGCACACCAATTATCAACCAGCCACAAGTGGCCATTCTGGCTACCGGTTCAATAGAAAAGAAACCGGCTGTAATTGAAACACCTACGGGTGATGTGATTGGTATTCGCCATAAGATGTTCTTATCATTATCATACGATCATCGTATTGTTGATGGTGCTTTAGGTGGTGCTTTCCTGCGCCGCATAGCCGATTACCTGGAAGCGTTTGATATTAACCAGGAGATTTAATTATTGTATCTAACCGAAGTGAGGTGATTAACTTCACCTTACTTTCTGTCACATATTTAAAGTTTTTAATATGAATGATATTCCAAAAATACATTCCATAAAAAAGACAGATAAGGAGACCTTATTAAAATGGTACCGTATTCTGTTTTTAGGACGTACGCTTGATGAAAAAGCACCTAATTATTTAAAGCAGGCCATTGGTTGGTCTTACCATGCGCCGGCTGCTGGTCATGATGGTATTCAGCTTGCTATTGGTCAGGTATTTGATCGCGCAAAAGATCACTTGTTTCCGTATTATCGCGATTTGGTGACCAATGTGTCAGCAGGCTTAACTGCTGAAGAGATTATCTACAATGGTATTTCCAAAGATGCCGATGTGGCCGGTGGAGGTCGCCATATGTCAAATCACTTTGCCAAGCCTGAGTGGAATATACACAATGTTTCATCGTGTACGGGTAACCATACTTTACATGCTGTTGGTGTAGGACGTGCCATTAAGACCTATGAAGGTAAAGGGGTGTCCATCAGTTCACAAGGAGAGTCATCTGTTTCGGAAGGCTATGTGTACGAAGCCATCAATGGAGCTTCTAAAGAGCAGCTGCCGGTGGTGTTTGTTTTCCAGGATAATGGCTATGGTATTTCAGTGCCAAAGAAAGACCAGACGGCTAATCGTAAAGTCGCCAAAAACTTTGAAGGTTTTAAAAACCTGAGAGTTATGTATTGTAACGGTAAGGATGTGTTCGATTCAATGAATACCATGCTGGAGGCAACAAAATGGGCTGAGGAGAACCAGAAGCCGGTTATTGTGCAGGCTAATTGTGTGCGTATTCACTCGCACAGTAATTCTGATCGCCATGATTTGTATCGTGATGATAATGAATTGGGTTACGTAAAAGAATACGATCCACTTGCTAAGTACCAGCGTTTGCTTAAGCGTTACAACCGCGTGACGGAAGAAGAGATGCAGGCCATTGAAGCCGAAGTGGCTGAGGAAGTGAAGCTGGCTCACCGTAAAGGAATGACTGCTCCGCATCCAACGCCTGAGTCGATTCATGATTTTGTATTGCCTGAGCCGTATGCTGCTGCTAAGTACCCTGATGGAACACATAATTTTGATGGCGAGCCACAGAAATTAATTCAGGGCTTAAACGAAACTCTGAAGGCTGAATTCCGTCACAATCCGGATACTTATATTTGGGGACAGGATATTGCCAACAAAGATAAAGGCGGTATTTTCAATGTTTCCAAAGGTATGCAGCAGGAGTTTGGTAAAAAGCGTGTGTTTAATGCGCCTATTGCCGAGGACTTTATCATGGGTACGGCCAATGGTATGGTAAGGTACAATAAAAATATCCGTGTGGTGGTTGAGGGAGCTGAATTTGCTGATTACTTCTGGCCGGCCATGGAGCAGTTTGTGGAAACAACTCATGAATACTGGCGTACTAAAGGTCAGTTCTCACCAAATATAACGGTGCGCTTGGCATCAGGTGGTTATATTGGTGGTGGATTGTATCACTCGCAAACAATTGAAGGTGCGCTGGCAACGTTCCCCGGTGTGCGAATTGTGTATCCGTCGTATGCTGATGACGCTGCCGGTTTATTACGTACGTCGATGCGCTCTGAGGGGATGACGGTTTTCTTAGAGCCAAAGGCTTTGTACAATGCGCCTAAAGCTGCTACGCCAATTCCTGATGATTATGAGGTGCCGTTTGGTAAGGCGCGTACTCGTCGTGAAGGATCTGATCTTACTATCTTTACCTATGGTAATACTACTCATATGAGTGTTGAAGTGGCTGATCAGCTGTCGAAAGAAGGTCTTGGTGAAATTGAGGTGATTGATTTACGCTCAATTATTCCATTGGATACTGAAGCGGTTATTGCTTCGGTGAAAAAGACATCTAAAGCTCTGGTAGTGCATGAGGATAAAGTATTTGGTGGTTTTGGCGGTGAAATAGCCGCACAAATAACCTCTGAAGCTTTTGAGTATTTGGATGCACCTGTTAAAAGAGTTGGTTCAACCTTTACTCCGGTTGGTTTTAACCGCACATTAGAAGCAGCTGTATTGCCAAATAATCAACGTATTATGGATGCAGCAAAAGAGTTATTAGCGTATTAAAATTAGTTGTATCATGGAAAAAACAGGTATATTCTATAGTTTCAGATCGGTAAAAACCGGACAGCAGGTTAAAAAAATTGTCAAAGCATTAGGGGCTGATGTTGAGGCCGTTGATGTGGATATCATGACGGGTGATGATTTTATGCAATTCACCAATTATATTCTGGCAGTGCCTACCTGGTTTGATGGTGAGCTGCCTAATTATTGGGATGAGTTTTTGCCATCTGTCGAAGATGAGGATTTAAAAGGTAAGAATTTTGCCATCTTTGGTGGTGGCGACCAGAAAGGTTACCCAGAGAATTTTGTAGATGGCATCGGACTGATGGCTAATTTCCTTGAAGAGCGTGGAGGAGCCATTGTGGGCTTCACTTCAACTGAGGGATATGAATTCGAAGGGAGTGTTGCTCAGCGTGGTGAACAGTTTGCTGGCCTGGCTTTAGATATTGAAAATCAGGCAGCTCTCTCCAACGAGCGCATTGAGAATTGGTGCGTGAATTTAAAGAAAGCTTTTAAGTAATGTTGCAAAAATGGCTATCTGTTTCAATAAAACAGTAGTTGGATGCAGCGACTGAATCTAAATTAATATTTTATTGCTCATAATTAAGGGGTGGTCATTTAGTGAACCATCCCTTTTTTATGTCATCAAGTGTGTGATTAAAACCCTGGTGCCAATTGCTATTAGCAGCAGACCGCCAATCAGTTCCACTTTCCGTTTAAAAATACTGCCCAGCTTAAGTCCTATGGTCAAGCCACCAAAGGAAAACAAAAAGGTCATGAGCCCTATAATAAGAGCTGAGAAAACAATGTCGACATTTAGTAGAGAAAAACTGATGCCAACAGCCAGAGCATCTATACTGGTAGCCAGTGCCAATGCAGAGATGGTTCGTTTGCTGTATATATTAATACTGTGTACTTCTTCTTCTTGTCGCAATGACTCGTATACCATTTTACCGCCAATAAGTAAGAGCAATCCAAATACCACCCAATGATCATAGTCGCTGATGATATCCACAAAATTACGTCCTAAACTCCAGCCAATGACAGGCATAGCACCTTGAAATATGGCAAAGGTAAGACTAATGCGACTCATCGTTGCCGGAGCAAATTGTTTAAGTGATAAACCTGCGGTGATGGATACGGCAAATGAATCCATCGCCAGAGCACAGGCAAGCAGTAGAAGGGTAATTAATTCCATTGTTCAATTTTGAGATGCGAAAATAATTCTTTCATGTCAATTTCGAAACGAATAGCTTATGTGTTTTTGCTTAACAATAATTAAACGCTGGAGATTGTTGTATTTGAATACGATTAATTAGTAATACAGAACGATTAATTTTAATTTTTAGAGCTATGTTGAAATAAAAATGGAGAAATATGATAAGAAAGGGCAATCAAGTTATAGTTCGTTCACAATAGTAGTATATCGCGATAAACCAGTCTTGTTACATATGTGTATTGCGGGAATCGGGTAGGGTGAATGTTGTAAGTTACATATGTAACGCGAAGTGAAAGTTCCAATAGTGCGAAATTCGACGATAACTGCTCTATGTCGGTATACATATGTAACGTTTTGGACTTTTGTTTAAGGATGCTATTTGCACACAATGAGCCGTGTCTAATATTATACATTAACCGCTTAAAATACTGTAAACCTGAATTATATATGCTTTATATATAGCTTAACTATAAGAAAAAAACAATCCACCTGCATAAATATGCAAAATACAAATTATAAGATCGCTAATGTAGATATAAGAATATGTAAACCAGTGTTTTATAAGGTTTACCTGTAAGTATACTTAAGTGTAATTATAGGCATTGATAATCAGGTATGTATAAACGTCTCAGGATTCTTAATTGCCCGAATCTACCTCGACTATCGATTACAGAAGATAGTGATTAGCGGATGTACTGTATACATATAGAGTGATATACAGCCAATACGTAAAGTGATTGTTTGTACATGCTTAGGTAGTTACATATGTATAAGGT
>JAKSBD010000126.1 GCA_022361295.1 Bacteroidales bacterium | reverse complement strand
GCTTTTCCCCAAATACCCATATCTCCCAAATGCCAGCCATGATCACCCCATAACATGACGATCGTGTTCTCAAGCACCCCTGTTTCTTCCAAAGCGTCCATCATCATACCAATTTGTGCATCAACATAACTGATACAAGCCAGGTAGCCATGTTTCAAAGTAAGGGCCAGCGAATCAGGTATTTGCCCGCTTTTAGGAATACCTGCCCTCGCTCGAAGTTCAAACGACGGATGTAATCCCATTGCAGCTCCATTAAGTGGGGCTTCTGTTTGACTTGCCAGAGGAATCTCATTTCTGTTATAAAGATCCCAGTATTTTTTTGGTGCGATAAAATTAAGGTGGGGCTTTTTAAATCCTAATCCCAGAAAGAAAGGTTTATCCGGATTGTTGGCCAACATATCCTTCAATGTTGCTATTGCGGCTAAAGTATTGTAGCCATCTTCATAAGACGCATCAGGCACATCTGCACATTCATAAGCCGGCCCCTGAGCCAATCCATTTCGGGGCGCATCAGGGCCGTATTTACTAATCATTAATTCACGATCCTTCTGCCAGAAATCCTGATTTTCTTTCAAGGCAAATCCTCCTTTGACAGGTGCTCTTTCTACATCCGGGTATACTGGTTGACGACTCCATGATAAAACTGCATCATTGTATTTTCCATGATATATTTTACCTGTATACACCGTTTCATAACCATTTACCTTCAGATGCTGTGGCAATGTCAGAATATCAGGATTTTCATCACGGAAATAGGTGTAATTCTCAATCACCTTAATACTTTCAGGCCGTGCACCTGTCATTAAGCTGGCACGAGAAGGACTGCATATTGCCTGCTGACAATATGCTCTCTCAAACACAATTCCATTGTCAGCCAACTTATCAATATTCGGACTAATCGCTATTTCAGAGCCATAACATCCCAATTCCGGTCGCAGATCATCAACTGCAATAAATAGAATATTGGGTTGTTTACCTTGTAGTTTATTCGTTTGTTTACCTGTGCTACAGCTGAATACCAGCAACGATATACACAGTAGTATTGTTATCTTCTTCATATACATGCTATACTTACAATCACAGAGGCTTAAAATCCTAATTCAAACGTTTCTTCAAAACGCGGCATATTGTGTTCATACCAAAGTTTTCCTTCGGGAAACGCATGAAACCAATAAGGTTGAATATGTGAATCACTCCAGGCTTTACCTGCCTCTACAAGAAATTTGAGAACTTCAGGGTATTGTTTACTTAAATCATTGGTCTCACTAATATCCTTTTCAAGATCATATAGTGCCCATTGATCATCTTTAAGTTTCAGAGCCTTCCATTTGCCGCTTCTTATTCCTGCATCACTATAAGCAGTTCGGTGACGAAGACAATATATGAATTCGTTTTCTCTTGCATTTTCACCCTTTATCACATGTGACAGAATATCTTTTCCATCAATCATTTTATCTTCACCAATGTGACCTTCAGCCATAGCCGTAAAAGTTGGGTAAAAATCAAGTGTTGATATTGGGTATTCATATTTATTGCCTGCCGGTATCTTAGAAGGCCAGTGGAAAAACATTGGCACACGATAGCCTCCTTCGCAAGCCGAACCTTTGCCTTCCCTTAAAGGATAATTATCAGCTCCTTTGGATAGTTTTCCGCCATTATCGCTTAAAAACACAATAAGCGTATTATCGAATTGCTTATTCTTTTTTAGTGCATCAACAACACGTCTAACTCCCCTATCTACAGCATATACCATACCTGCATATGTACGACGATCTTTATCTTTTATGTTGGTAAAAACAGCCATATCTTCTTCTTTGGCTTCTAAAGGCACATGTGGTGCGTTGTATGCCAGATACAAAAAAAACGGCTGTTTCTTTTCTTTGGCTTCTTTAACAAAGCGAACAGCTTCACGCGATAATGCATCGGTTAAGTATTCAGTCTCATTAACTTGAACGCCATTATGCTCAAGGGGATGTAAATAATCAAATATCACTTTTTGACCAGCCTTTTTCTGACGATCATAGGCTTCCCTGTATTGTTCCGGAAAGTAATTATGCCCTCCTCCTAAAAAGCCATAAAAATCATCAAATCCGCGTTTATTGGGGTGAAACTTTTCTGTGGCTCCTAGGTGCCATTTGCCGATAGCTCCTGTGTAATAACCAACATCCTGAAGTACCTTACTAATAAATGTTTCTTCTTTAGGAATACCTTTCCCAATGGTTTCATCGTTTGCCGGCAGGTTAAATTGCGAACCTATTTTGTGTGGATACACACCAGTCATTATACTGGCACGACTTGGGCCACAAAACGGATGTGAGACATATGCTGAAGTAAATATAGTTCCATCAGCTGCAAGCTTATCCAGGTTTGGCGTTTTTATTTCTTGTGATCCATTAAAACCAACATCATTATATCCAAGGTCATCACATAAAACGAAAAGAATATTAGGCTTGTCCGTCTCTTTTTTCTTATTGACAGCACCACAATCAATAGTTGCAGTGCAATTAAGGAGTAGCCCTATCAATAAAAATTTCAGCCCTTTATTAATTAAATTATTCATTGTTCATTTCTTTAGAAAATCTATTTTACCTGACGGTTTTATATTCAATCCGGTTGACGAAACAATTAATTTATGTACCACTTTAGCCGATAACTATTAACCTGGGTACTCTTTGATATCTTAGATGATGTTAGGTCTTATTGGCTTTGATCATTTCTAAATATCAACCAATTAGGTGAAAGAAATAAACGCCCTGTGAAACGCTAAAACACAGGGCGTTTAACATCTGAAAATCAATCTTTACTTACCTTATACAGCGTAGAATTTTAATACAGCAGGTAAATAAATCTTTATGGTTACCAAATTACTGGCATAAACACTGTCATTTCTCCTATACCCCGATTACTCCATGAATAATAAGGTATTAACTGTACTTTAGTTTTCTCAAATTTTGGTTTACTAACTGTTTTGTACATAGTCTCTGTATTATTGTCTCTACGAATCATCATATCTGTTTCAATAGCAGTAACACCATAGAGTAAATCTTTTTTATACTCAGCCTTCATTTCTGCATTACCATCAAGGTATGCATCCATCACTTTGGCACCTTCAGGTAAGTCGGCTGTTTCGACACAGTACACAACAGGACCGCGTTTAACAGCAACCTGGTTACGTACTTCTTCAATCATAGTGTTACCTTCTACCATGGTAATTTCCATAGGCATATCAACTGTTACCTTATCTCCTTTTTTCCATTTACGGTTGATGACTGCAAATTCACCATTCTTAACCTCTACATTGGCATCCTGACCGTTAATTTTAACAGTTGTACCATCAGCCCATCCCGGAATACGCAGCATTATATCAAAAGCCGACTTTTTACAACGGTCAACAGTAATATCCACACGTCCTTCCCAAGGATAGTTGGTAACTTGTGTTAACTCTAATTTAGAACCATCTGTAAGAGTTGTAGATAGTTTGTTACCTCCATAAATATTGATTGCTACTCCATTCTCTGATTTACTATAGGCCCAGCCTGAAATTTTACAAACTGTACGTACTAAGTTTGGGGGACAACAGAAACACTCTAAATATGGCTGACGTTCTTCAAAGTCATTCACTAACTTATCGTAATCTCTTGCTCCATCAATCTTACGTAGGTTATTGGCGTAATAGTATGACTTACCATCAAGACTGATCCCTGACAGACCAGAATTATACATTACCAACTCCATGATATCAGCATACTTAGACTCGCCATGAATACCTAACATACGATAGCTGAACATTGAATTACAAATATTTGCACAGGTTTCGTTATATGAAGTCAGGTTTGGCATCATGTATTTATCAATAAAACCTTCTTCAATTTTATCGCGATTTGTTGAACAACCATAGTGTGTTTGACCACAAGCTCCTGTAACGTACATCTTCTGTTCAGTAACATTGTACCATAGGCGGTCTAAGGCATCAAGCAATGCTTTCTCACCGGTCTCAGAATATACATCAGCTGCTCCTGCATAGTAATACAATGCCAGTACAGCATGACCAACTGCTTCATCTGCATCGCGCAAAGCCGTGCGTTCCTGCACCATATCACCAATTGGATAACCAACTGTTGTTACATGGTCTTCTACTTTGAATTTTCCCCGGTTATTGATAAATTTTTCAGCAAGCTTTAAATAACGCTCATCTCCCACAGTTCGATACATTTCAACCAAACCCATAATTTGCGTTTGATTAAAACCAAAACGTCCGTAATAGTCGTCATTAGGTAAAAAGTACTGACACAATAAATCAGCCTGCTTAATTGCTATTTCAAGAAAATTGCGTTTTCCGGTAGCTCTATAATGTATACATGCACTGGTAAACAGGTGACCATGGTTGTACATTTCGTGAAACTTACGATTTGAATATCGGTTCGTTTCTCCCACGTTTCTCGGTGCAGTATTAGATTTCTCTTTTTTATTAAAGTCGTATTTTTTGTTGATGGTTGTATGCGTTTGAAGATAACCATCTTCTTCCTGTGCCTGAGCGATAATCTTAATATAACCATCTAACTCTTCCAATATCTTAGGATCTTTGTTTTGAGCATACATATAGGTTTTAGCTTCCATAAATTTATAGAAGTCACCATCGTGCCAGTACCAGCCGTTAAAGGTTCCTTTTTCAAGACCAGCAGCACGTTTAAAGTTATTTAAACCATGACCAACATGACCTGTTAATACCTCCTCCATATAAGGAAGCATATTTGTTTCGGCTACTTTTAATTTCTCAGCCCAAAATCCTTCAGTCCAAACACACTCGCCAAGGTCAATACTCTTCAGCTTCACATGCGGACTATTACCATTTGCCAGAATACCATGTTCTTGTGCTACTGCAAAATGCATCGCCAACACACCAACAACTCCTAATAATAACTTCTTCATAATATGAATTTAATTTGAATATATGCTTTTCAATTCACTGCAAGGTATTTTTTTACTACCTGGCATTGTATTTACTTGCAAAAAGCATTGTCTTCTAGAGTAAAGCTGATAAATAAAACGCAATACGTCAAGACTACTTTTATACATTACAAAGAAATGTTGTTTTTCAAGAGCCGAATAAGTGAAAATTAACTGCGTCTTCTCCTTTTTTACCTTTTTGAATATTATAAAGAAAGTCTCAGGATCACATAAAGTACCAAATGGCCCAGGCATTAAATTTAACCTTCTATCTAACAAATCTATATCAATCTTCATAGCTACTTTTTAAATGAGCTTGTCTGTATAAAACTGTTCAGATATATAAAAACCTGACAGATCATAATTATCTGCCAGGCTTAAATCAGTATTAAATCCAAGTAACTTAATAAAGCTATGCTATTTCTTCACTTTTCGGTATTTATCCATACGGTCAATATCCATATTCTCAAACTTACGCTGTAATAACCAACGAGGACGTTCAAGCGTCGACTCCCAGTCAAAAATCATTTTATACATCTGTCGTACCAGCTCAGGATTTTCGGTAGCCAAATCGTTCTGCTCACTTTCATCTTCAATAATATTGAATAATTCTGCTGGTCGGTCAGGGTAACGAATGAGCTTATAGTCGCCATAACGAACTGCTGCCCTGCAATCCTTTTTCCAAAACAGCGTTTCATGCGGACGCTCTTCACTTTTACTATTCAAAAATGGTAATAAATCTACTCCATCAATATCTTTTAACTGATCTATATCTCCACCTGCTGCCGCAACAAATGTTGGCAATAAATCAAATGTACTTATCGGATAATTATATTCTGATTTCTTATCTATTTTACCGGGCCAACGCATAATAAACGGCACTCTTACGCCTCCTTCCAGGTGATTGGATTTAGTTCCGGC
>JAKSBD010000405.1 GCA_022361295.1 Bacteroidales bacterium | reverse complement strand
CTAAATAAAGTTGGGGAAGAACTTTGTTTGGAAATATAATAATTGTTGCATACCACCAAGAAAAATTTAATTATGAAGAAGTTTACCAAAATTGTTGCTACAATTTCGGATCGTAGTTGTGATGTTGATTTTCTTAAAAAGCTTTACAAGGCTGGAATGAATGTGGTTCGTCTTAATACGGCGCATCAGGATTTTGAAGGAGTTCTTAAGGTTATTACCAACGTTAGAGCTGTATCGGATAAGATAGCTATTTTGATTGATACCAAAGGTCCGGAGATCAGAACAACCAAATGTGAGGATGATATCGTACTTACCACCGGTGATATATTAAAGGTAAAAGGCGATATAGATAGCATGTCTTCTAAAGAATGTATTTGCGTTAGCTATCAGGATTTTGTTAAGGATATGCCTGTTGGTGGTCAAATCCTGATTGATGATGGTGAAGTAGCTATGGAGGTGACTTCTAAAGAAGATGATCATCTGCTTTGTAAAGTGTTGAATGATGGTGTTGTTGGAAGTCGCAAAAGTGTAAACGTTCCTGGCGTTCGTATTAACCTGCCATCCGTTACAGAAAAAGATCGCAACTTTATTAAGTTCGCCGCTCAAAATAATATTGATTTTGTAGCGCATTCTTTTGTTCGAAATAAAGAAGATGTACTGGAAGTGCAGCAAATCCTGAATGAAATGGAAAGCCCGATGAAGATTGTTGCTAAGATTGAGAACGAGGAGGGAGTTGCAAATCTGGATGAGATCTTAGAGCATGTTCATGGAGTGATGGTTGCCAGGGGAGATCTTGGTATTGAAATACCTCAAGAGAAGATTCCTGGTATCCAACGACGAATGATTCGTAAGTGTGTTGAGGCAAAGAAGCCTGTAATTGTTGCGACACAAATGTTGCACACTATGATCAAGAATCCTCGCCCAACACGAGCAGAGGTAACTGACGTTGCTAACGCTATCTATTATCGTACTGATGCCATCATGCTTAGTGGCGAAACGGCTTATGGCAATTACCCGGTTGAAGCAGTTAAAACTATGGCTAAAATTGCTAAAGAAGTAGAAGCTTCAAAAGATAGCCGTTATGATATACCTGTTCTTAGCGACAAAAATGATATTACTTCTTATTTAGCAGATACAGCTGTTAGAGCAAGTAAAAATCTGGATATTAAAGCAGTATTAACTGATAGTTTAACGGGTAAAACAGCGAGGTATTTGGCAGCATTTAGAGGTGCTTGTCCTGTTTATGCTTTATGTTACAATTCAAACGTAGGACGTCAGCTTGCCTTGTCATACGGTGTCGTTCCTCGCTTAATGGAAGATGGTAGCTCCAAAAAGGAGATTTTAAAGAAAACACTTAAAAAACTACTTAAGAAAGATGTGCTTGTAGAAGACGATTTAGTGGCTTATTTAGGAGGTAGTTTCGGAATTGGTGGTGGAACAACCTACCTGGAAGTAATTACTGTTAAAGCATTGCTAAAAAAGGTTGATAAAGAGTAGTTAGCTATACGACGAATATAATTGGGGGTGTTATCGCGAGGTGACACCCTTTGTATTTATATGCGCTGGTTATATAAAATTAGTTTACTTGATAAGGTGGTTCAAAGATTATATATGCTTTAATATCTCTCGATTTTATTAGATTCTTAGTGGAACCAAAAAATAACGAAAAAAAGTTTCTTTCTTAATCGTCTGATACCAAATGATGAAAGTAATAAGTTTGAATTAAATTAAATATCTATTGAAAAAATATATTGGATAAATAAAAAGAAGCTTTATCTTTGCATCGCTTTCAGAAACAGGGATACTACCTGAGCCGGTATGAATAAAGGAAAGCAGCGATTTTAAAAGTGAAATTGTAATTTAAAATTTACTGAAATGAATCTAAACTGGTCTGGTAGTTCAGCTGGTTAGAATGCCGGCCTGTCACGCCGGAGGTCGCGGGTTCGAGTCCCGTCCAGACCGCAAAAGCTCATCATAACTGGTGGGCTTTTGTTGTTTTTAGATGTATCATTACGTTTATATATTAGAAAGCCTTGTGGAGGTACCTACTACAAAGGCAGCACACAAAATCCACAACTTCGTTTAGAGCGGCATAATAATGGTGAGAGTGTTTTCTACATAAATATAATTTCGTTTGCACATTTGATCCCCCGGCAATAGATGTCTGAAAGGGGGCTTTAATGATTAGTCCGGTAATTTGATTCCTTAATCTAAAAGTTAATGCATTTCACCTAAAAGCCCTGTTTGTCTTACAACTTTTGTGTGTCTGGATCGTACAATTTCATCAGTAGAAGTTTACAGAGGAGGCGTGTAGTCGGAACGTTTGAAACACGTCTTTAATGTCAGTTGCATGTAGGTTTAGAATTACGGAAAGTACTAAGGTATGCACTTTCCTGAAGAATATAAGTCGAGGAGACTGAATAGGGAGACCAGTTGCATTGGGGAATGTAACAGGAGCCGGTTGTAAGAGTTCTTGCAACCGGCATTTTTTTATAATTCCTGTATGATGCTGTCGATTGCCTCCCAAAAGCGAACATGGAATGCCATGCTCTCCTCATCCAGGTATTGGTCTAAATACTTTCCTTCTGTTAATGGTTCAAATTGATACTTGCGTGTTTTAAGAAAGAACTGGGAACGCTCAGGGTGAAACTGCACACCAAATACATTAGGGTAATGGGCATGAAACATGGCTTCAATTACTTTTTCATCGCTTGATGTTGCCCCAACCATAAATCCTTTTCCTATTTTATCGACAGCCTGATGATGGTAGCTGTTGATCAAAGGCTTTAGTTCAGGATCTGTTTTTGTTAAACTGGGAAAGAAATAATCTTTAAAAATAATACGATGAAAATGAGAGCCTGCCAGACCTTTGTTTTTATGTTCTTTCATTTTTCGGTAGAAATTCCTGTGTACTTCTTCACTGTTTAAATGAGCAAGCCCTTTTGTTTCTTCGCTGTCGAATATTTCAGTTGGAATGTCTTGTATGAGTGTTCCGCCTGTAGCTATATTCATTGTTTGCATACCAAGGCAGATGCCAAATACCAAGTAATTTGGATTGTCTTTTAATAACGGTACGTATTCATTGTTTTGATAGCTGCCAAGTAAATGGTAGATGAATGAGGCTTCAAAATAGTGTCTGTACGGATCGGTTACTTTAGTTGCAGGGTGAACATCTTCACCATATATGCCCGGAGGAATGTCCGGTCCTCCAAAGAATATAATGCCTTCACTTTCGTTAAAGAGTTGATTAAACGTTTCGCTGGCTGCATTGCGACAAAACAGGCTATCGGCAAACAATGTATCTCTTAACTCAAGCAAACTGAAATTAAGATGCACTAAGGTGTCAAGCATTGCCTGTGATTTTGAATAGTCATACACTTCGTCCTTGTGGTAGATGCCAATAAGTTCTGTTGTTGAGATATCAATTAACTCATTCTGGTGCAATGCTTCTATTACTTCAACGGTTGAAGTGGTTGGATGTGCCAGTAAAATACGTTTATTAGCTTGCTTTGGCAAGGGCGAAAGAAGTTGTGCACTAAGGTTAAAAGAACAAAGCAGTAATAGCAGTATTTGGATTTTCATAATGAATTATTTTGAACTCCTAAAATACAAAAAAAAGCGACTGTCCTACATTGCTGAGACAGTCGCTTAAAACCATGATTAATGGTATTGAATTTATATGTTAATTGGGATTTGCTTTTTTAGATCGATTCATACTCATCATTTATTGATTTAGATTGTTCGGCAATATCAATCTCTATACCACCAGACGTTTTTTCTGTTCTGCCTTTCTTTAATGTCTTCGAAGGAGCTGTTTTGTTTGTTGATGACTTGGTTGATGAATCCTTGGTTTTAAAGAAAGACACTGTTTCTTTCATTTGCGCAGCTTGAGAAGATAGCTCTTCAGCTGTTGATGCCAGTTCTTCAGAAGAAGCTGCATTTTCCTGGGTAATGTTTGCCAGTTGCTGCACACCTGTATTGATCTGGTTAACCCCTGCACTCTGTTCTTTGCTTGAGATATTTATCTCTTCTACCAACTGAGCGGTTTTTTGAATTTCAGGAACCAGTGTTTTGAGCATTCTGCCTGACTTTTCGGCGATGTCAACACTTGTATCTGCTAGTTCTGTAATTTCGCGAGCTGCGCGTTGGGTTTGTTCAGCCAGCTTTCTTACCTCACTGGCCACAACAGCAAAACCTTTGCCATTTTCTCCCGCTCTGGCTGCTTCTACAGCTGCATTAATAGCAAGTAAATCAGTTTTGTGAGAAATGTCGTTAATGATAAAAATCTTCTCAGCAATCTGTTTAATCGCTTTGTTTGACTCCTCTACAGCTAGCTGTCCTTCATTCATTTCCAGAGCTGTTTTATTGGCTATTTGTTCTGTGCGTTTTGCATTTTCAGCATTTTGAGAGATGCTGCT
>JAKSBD010000376.1 GCA_022361295.1 Bacteroidales bacterium | reverse complement strand
TTATCACGGAAATGGGCGAGGCGTTAATGGCCGAAGCACTATGGCCAGTACCGAAAATATGAACTGGAGCATCTCCAATATATTTACCTGGAAAAAGCAAACAGGTGATTCGAGTATTGAAGTGCTGGCAGGCCAGGAGGCAACAGGAAACGAGTACCAGGTACTACAAGCCAGTGTTACCGATTTTTCTGTACCCAACAAGCCAGATCTGGTATGGGGAGGAACACCTGAGATGCCGGTGAGTTACTCTACAGGCTGGACAATGGTGTCTTACCTAAGCCAGGCTAAATTTAATATTAAGGGAAGATACAACCTGAGTGCCAGTGTAAGAACAGATGGTAGTTCCCGCTTTGGTGAAAACAATAAATACGGCTTGTTCTACTCTGTTGGTGGAGGTTGGCATTTAACAAAAGAAGAATGGATGCCGCAATTATCATGGTTAAACCATGCCAAGCTACGCGCCAGCTTTGGTACATCAGGTAACAGTTCAATTGGTAATTATGAATCATTTGGCTTATATGGCAGTGGTGCTAACTACAGTGGTTACCCGGGCCTGTCGCCTGTTCAGCTTGAAAACCAGGATATACGATGGGAAAAGAATGAAGCCTTAAATATTGGTTTGGAAACTACCGTGTTTAACCGCCTTGATGCATCAATTGAATGGTACACACGAAAGTCTACCGACCTGTTATTCGACAAGCCTTTATCTGCGGGAAAAGGATTCCCAAGCATTAAAACCAACCTGGCAACAATGACAAACTCAGGTTTTGAGGCCACCTTGAATTACACCGTTATTAAGAACAATACTTTCAGCTATGATATCGGAGGTAACATATCGATGTACAGTAATGAAATCGTAGACATGACCACCGATCAGATTAAGAGCGGAACCAAATTAGTGGAAGAAGGTGCCAGTTTGTACCAGTTCTTTATGCGGGAATGGGCAGGTGTTAATCCTGATAATGGTATGCCTATGTGGTACACCAATGTTTCTTCTGATGATAGTGCCAATAGTGCAGAACCAGAATCGTCTTTTGCAGATCCACACGGTAGCGGGCGACAGGTAACCAGTGATTACGAAGATGCTGAGCGTGTACGTTTGGGATTAGCCATTCCTGATGTGTTTGGAGGTTTGAGTAACAATTTCAATTATAAAAACGTCGATTTTAGTTTTTATCTCTATTACAGCATCGGCGGACAGATTTATAACTCAGATTATGCAACCAATATGCATGACGGTACTGACCCGGGCTATAACCTGGCAGTAGATGCGGCTGATGCCTGGACGCCTAACAACCGTTATACCAATGTGCCTCGCTATGTGGTTAATAGTCGTGATAACGGTGATCAACTATCATCTCGCTTCCTTGAAGACGCCAGTTACGTGCGTTTAAAGAACATTTCTATTGCTTACAATTTGCCGAAAAATATGTGTGAGAAGATTCGTGTACAGGGATTAAGAGTGTTTGCTTCGGGTGAAAACCTGTTGACATGGACCAGATTCAAGGGGTTTGATCCTGAAGGTTCATTGAGTGGTACAACGGCTAATTCGATCCCGGGTACGAGAGTCATTACGTTCGGTATAAAAATGGATTTGTAATAAATAAGAAAATACAAAGCGATGAACAAGATCAAAATATATATAAACTTCCTGTTAATTATATCGTTGGGCCAGTTCTGGTCATGTAGCGATGAATTCTTAAACGAGGAGCCTACTACAGCGCTTCCAAGCGATGAAGTTTTTCAATCCATTACTACCGCAGAAGCAGCCCTGGTAGGTGCCTATGACGGTTTAAGTTCCTATAGTTTCGATGGATTGTACTGGCCCATTATGTCTGACCTGATGGGGGAAGATGTGATGTTGGTGCCAGGGGCCGATAACTGGGGCTGGTTTGTACCGGCCTATCAGCTGGAATTATTACCGAATTATCAATGGGCTGAATCGCCTTGGTGGACTGCCTATAAAGTCATTTACGATGCGAATCAGCTGGTAGCTTATGCCAAAGACATACCAGATGCGACGGAGGAGCAGAAAAATGAGATCGAAGGCCAGGGTAAAGCCTTACGTGCCTATGTGATGTTGAAGCTTGCTCAGCTATATGCACCGGCCTATTCGGCTGATCCAGATGCCCTGTGCATTTTGAATGTCACTAAGCCTGTTGAAGCCAATTCAGATGATATTCCCCGCGCAACCACGCGTGAAGTGTATGCCCAGATCGAAGCAGATCTTCTTTCAGCTGTTTCCTTATTAAATAATAATGAGGATGATGATCGTACTGAAGACAGATATGACGAAGGGTTCTTTGATAAACGCTCTGCCAATGCCTTACTGGCTCGTACATATCTGGATATGCACGAGTGGGAAAAAGCACGTGACCATGCTAAAGCTGCTCACGAGGGTGTTGGATTAATGAACCTGGCGGAATGGGTCAATAATGGCTTCGCCCTTCGTACTTCAGAAACACTTTTTACTATCGCCTATACATTGTCTGATAATAATACTTACCTGACGATTCCATCATTTTATTATCCGGTGGCTGGTTATAGCTCCATTCGCTTAAATGATGAATTTGTTGATCTGTTCAGTGCAGCTGATGCCCGCAAAGAGTACGTGATACTTCAGGATGATGAAATCGATACGGAACGTTATTTTACACTGAAGTTTGTGCATAATCAGCAGGTAGGTAATGCTGAACGCATTGCTATTCGTACAACTGAAATGTATCTGATTGAGGCTGAGTGTGAGGCAGAGTTGGGTAATAGCGCAGCTGCACAAGATGCCTTATGGGCGGTTCAGGAACGTGTTTTCTCACGTTCTTCAAAAACCAGTGCCACAGGCCAGGAACTTATCAATGAAATTTTACTGGAACGTCGTAAGGAGTTATTCGGCGAAGGTTTTCGATTAAATGACATTAAGCGTCGTAGCTTACCCCTGGTGCGTGAGGGTGATCATTGGGCAGATGCTGATTTTTCCTATGGTGACGATGATTACTATCGTTTGACCTTTCCGATACCACAATCAGAAATTGATGCTAATCCGATGGTTAATGAGGAGCATCAGAATGAGGGTTACTAAATTTTAACTGTTAAGAAAAGCAACAATGAATCAAAAAATATTCATACAACTATCGATCATCGCACTGGCGATACTGAGCTTCTCTTGTCAGAAGGACGAGACTCTTCCAGAACTTGATCCGGATGCAGGCCCCTCTTATATCGATATCGAAAATGATGGCTATTATGTAATGCTTGGGGCCTCTCAGGCAACAGAAGGGCAGACAGGTACATGGAGGATCTATAACGGTGAAAATGGTCGTTTCGATGACGTGAATGATCCTAAAACAAACTTCTACGGAGAACCGGGTGAAAAATATGTTCTCGGCTGGGAATTAAGCCGTGGTTCAGATTATAAAGCCAGCTTAATTGATGTGTCGTTTAAAAAAATGGATCCTGTAATAATGGCCTATCCATCTGATACTATTTTTAATAATCGTTCACTATGGCTTGAAGCGAAAGAGCCCATGTATGGAGCTACAGGATTATGGGAGATCGTGGATGGCGATGGGGGGCGTATTGACAATGCCGAAAACAATTTGGGTGAATTTATAGGATTACAAGACGAGGAGTATACCCTTCGCTGGTCATTGATCTATGGATCAAAAAAAGAGTCATTGGAATTTACTTTTGTGACAGATACCTTACAGGCTATCGCAGGTATGGATGATCTGGATATCATCTCATCAAGTCAGCCTAAAATGTACACTCTTAACGCTTATTTACCGGCAGGTGCCACAGCAAAATGGGAAATCATAAAAGGTGAACAGGGTAAAGTATTTATTGATAGCAATCCCAACTCATTATTCGAAGGGGTGGCTGATACCACATATTCTATCAAATGGACAGTTGAATTAGATGGAGAGGTTTCAATTGATACCGTTGATGTGCGTTTTCGCGGAAAGTGGGGCATGTGGACCGATGCCAGAGATAAACAAACCTACCGTTTTGCCACAATTAATGGTTTAGAGTGGATGGCCGAGAACTATAATTATGCTTATGCACCCGGCACCGGATCCTGGTATTATGGATTCTCAGATCGCGCAGTAGTTGATAATGGCACACCTGTAGAAACAGAGGAAGACCGCAAATACTACGGTCGACTGTATACCTGGGAATCTGCCATTTACGGCGCACCCGAAGGCTGGCGATTACCAACGCTTGAAGAAGTTGACGAAATGCTGGCTTCGTTAGGTGGCCCATTACATGCAGACGCTAAAGTAAAAGAAGGAGGTGAGTCGGGACTTGATCTAAACTACCCGGGCTATTTGCAACGTTACAGTCCTCAGGATGCCTCATTGCGAAACGTGTTCGGTGCACAGGA
>JAKSBD010000301.1 GCA_022361295.1 Bacteroidales bacterium | reverse complement strand
CTTTAAACCAATCTGCAAATTCGGGCATGATCAAGTCGTATTTTATACCAGTTTGTCCTGGAGGCATAATACCCACTTCTCCGGTAGGTTCCAAGGTTTCAGGATCCAAAAATACTACATCTGCCTCCCTTGGCCAGCTATAAAAATAAAAGTACTCCTGAGGTCCATCAGCACCAACTAATTGCATGGCATACAAAAATTCCTCGTTGTTATCATTATCCCAGGCAAATACTTCAGGGAAAGTTGGTAGTAATTGATGCTCTCCGGAATTCATTACTTGTTCCAAAGTTGATTTTGCATCAGATAATTTTCCGGTATCATTTAAAGGAGATCCAGACATAACGACATATGTTTTTGCCAGCATTCCTAAAGCCGCTGTTTTTGTTGGGAACCCCAATCTACCATCAGTTACGGTTTGGCTTCTTGAAGGTAACATATCAGCTGCTGCTTTGAAATCACTTATAATAAATTCATAAGTAGCAGCTAGCGTTGCCCTGGTTGGATATAAATCATCACTTAATGATTGAGTTTTGTCGATTATCGGCATTCCACCCCAAAGCTGTGCCATATAGTAATAAACCAATCCACGCAAGAACTGTGCTGCACCAATTGCTTCAGCTTTTTCAGTTTCATCCATCTCAACATCAGGCACAAGAGCTAAAACATCATTACAGGAACGAACAGTTTTATAACACCTGTCCCATAAATCGTAATAGGCTGGGTTACCCCATGCATTTAACCAATTCCATTCTGCAAATGATTGTCTTTCGTGATTTGCCCTAACCTGATACATAAAAGCAGGTCCTGTATATTCTATTGCCCAATGCAATCTTCGGTGAGTTAACAACGCATATTCAGCTCTACTATATGCTTCATTTATCATTGGGTCAACGTGGCTTTCCACAGGGAAGCTACCTTCACCTAAAACGCTATACAAATTCTCTTCAAGATAATCATCACATCCTGTCTGAGAAACAAGTAATAGTGCAAAAATTATTAATAAGAATTTATTTTTCATTTGACTTAGTTTTAAAATGTTACATTAATTCCCATTGTAATTGTTTTTGATTGCGGATAACCACCGGTATCCCAACCTTCACCAAATGCAGCAGTACCTCCGGAACTTACATCGGGGCTATAACCATTATATTCAGTAAGTGTGAATACATTAGTTGCATTCATATATACTTTTGCCCTTTCAATCCATGGGATATTTTTAACAGGTATATTATAACCTAAACGAAGATCCTTCAACCTTAAGTAACTACCATCACGCATTAACAAGTTATCTACACGAAGACCAATACGTCCATTACCACCTGTCTTGTTTGCAGCATATTTGACACCTTCCCTGCGATCTGGCGTCCATTCATTTTCAATAGTTTCAGAAGCATCCCCTGCACCACTTAAGTTAACAATGTCATTACCATACGTTCCCTGGAAGAATAAGCTTAATTCAAAGTCCTTCCATTCAAAATTATTAGTGAAACCATAAACTAAATCTGGTTGACCGTTTCCAATTGCATGGCGGTCTGCATCAGAAATTTTACCATCACCATTATAATCTTCATAGATATAGTAACCTTCAGTATTTCTACCGGAACCATGATCAACCGGCCATGAATCAGCTTGTGCCTGATCTTTAAATACGCCGATTATATTGTAGCCAAAAATTTGACCTGCTGGTTCGCCTTCATAAAGACGAGTACCACCCCATCTGTCCCATGCTGCCAGCTCAAGATATTCATTGTCTCCAATATCAGTTGCTTCAGCTCTGTACGAAGCTCCGTTCAGGTTCATATCCCACTTGAATTTACCTTCTGTAACAACCCAATTTACATTAAATTCAAAACCAGTATTTTTTAGTGATCCAACATTTTGTGTTGCTGATGTAAAACCAGATGTAATAGGCACTACAACATTAAGGATCAGGTCATCAGTATTCTTCACATAATAGTCAAGGTTAACACCCAGGCGATTATTTAAGAATCCTAAATCAAGACCAAAGTTATATTGTGTCGTTGTTTCCCACTTCAATTCTGGATTTGCTAAACGAGAAAGTCTGGCACCAGCTCCCAAAACATCATTAATTGGATATCTGTTACCACTAATAGCCCAGGTACCTAAAGAACTGTACACTGGAATATCCCCATTTCCGGTTTGTCCAACACTTGCCCTAACTTTTAAATCAGTAAATGTAATCTGATCTTGCATAAAACCTTCTTCAATTGCACGCCAGGCACCAGCAATAGATGGGAAGAAACCCCACTTATTATCAGCACCAAATCGGGATGATCCGTCATAACGGAAGTTAGCAGTCAATAAATACCTACTACTAAAGTTATAATTTACGCGTCCAAAGAAACCAATTGTTTGCCATTCATCTTTGTAAGAGCCTACACGAATATTATCCAATCCTTCTCCAAGGTTATTAGTAGTAAGGTTATCTGAAGTAAAGTTTTCAGAGTGCATGTTCCGTGTCTTAATCATCTGATTTTGCACCTCTGCACCTACAGTTGCCGCAAGAGAATGTTCTCCCAATTCTTTATTGTACGAAAAGTAACCATTCGCCATTTTACGCTCTATTACTTTGCGGTTAATGCTTCCCTGACCACCAGGTTTTACATTATTATGCAGTGTAATAGTTCTTGGATAATAAATATTTCTTTCTCCATCTGAATGATCAATACCTGCAGAACCATGGAATTTTAAATCAGATGTTAGGTTCATGTCAACAAATGCATTTCCTAATAATCTGTTTGTAACCAAAAAGTCGGTCACATCTTCTGAAAATTTAACCGGATTTGTTGTTTCGTAAAGTTTCTCAGGATTTGTCCACCAACGACCATTTTCAGCCACCCAATCAATCTCATAAGTAGGAGGAGTTGCCAATGTAAGGTTAACCATATTTATACCTACGGTAGCACCTGTAGTTGTCAACTCATTTTTTGAATGATTGATAGCAATATTTGCACCCACTGAAATAAAATCACTGATTTCTGTATCTAAGTTCATTCTCACCTGTGCATCTTTATATCCGGAATTGATCATGATACCTTCCTGGTTTGATACTTTACCTGATAGTAAATATTTTGATTTTTTATTACCACCATTAACAGAAACTGACAAAACCTGGTGAGGAGCCACGCGATAAACTTCATCCTGCCAATTTACGGTTGCAGCGTTTTGAGGAAGTGGACGATAGAAGGTAGAACCATCGTACCATGGTTGTTCACCACCTGCAGCCCGAGCCTCAGTATGTCTTTGTGCATATTCAGGTCCCGTAAGGCGATCGAATTTTTTCTCAACCTTTTGTAACCCATAGCTGTAGTTAACATTCACCTTGGCTTCACCTGTCTGACCACGTTTTGTAGTAATAAGAACAACACCATTTGCACCACGCGAACCATAAATCGCTGTAGCTGAGGCATCCTTCAAAATAGTTGTCGATTGTATATCGGATGGAGCGATTGCATTTATATCACCTTGCAACGGAGCTCCATCAACAATGTAAAGAGGATCGCGACTACCATTAATCGAACCAATACCACGAATTCGAATTTTTGCAGACGAACCTGGTTGACCATTATCAGCAATAACCTGAACACCTGCTACCTCACCCTGTAATGCTTGTGAGATATTTGAAACGCTTTTTGACTCAAGTCTCTCTGCGTCAACCTTTGCAGCTGTACCTGTAAAGGATTTTTTTGTTGCAGTACCATAAGCAACAACAATTACTTCATCCACATCAACAGCATCACTTTTCATAACTGCATTAATCGTACTTTGCCCGGTAAAGGCAATTTCCTGAGTTGTCATACCAACAAAAGAAAAAACAATTGCAGAAGCATCATTAGGAACTGCTAATGTATAAGTACCATCAGGAGTAGTAACAGTACCAATAGTAGTTCCTTTAACAAATACTGAAACGCCAGGTATAGGACTACCATCGGTCGCATCAGTCACAGTACCGGTTATATTTGTGGTTTGTGCTAACACCTGCAAACCAACCATAACCATAAACGAAAGTGCGAAAAGTACTTTCTTCATAGACTAAAGGTTTAAAATTAATAAATAGGACAATTTTTATTTTAACAGCAGCAAAAGTAACAATACTTCGTTAGTTTTAAAATTTTTTAACAATAATATTTTCACACCCAAATGAACCACGGCTTGTAAAGTATTTATTTGTAAGTTCAAACGTTTATATAATTAAGGTTACATGGCTTTTTGAATTTTATTCTTACATATTCTAATTAACATTTCATTTAAATCAAAGACTCCAACTCTTTACTTTTATCATTTTTTAACACTAACATAATTGTACATCTATTAGCTATTGATCTGTACGACAAGAACTTTACAATCGTAGTACACATGAGTTATTTCACATTACTACACACTTAAAATATGTATTAAATGCATTTTTTTTAAAAAAAGTATCCTTTCCTATTAAGAAAACATAAAAAAGCCGCATATTTTTTTGAAAATATGCGGCATTGGAAAAATAACCAATACTTATCCTATTCTAAGCATTAGCATCATAATATTCCACCATTCGTTAACAGCAGAATACTATCTTTTTAATATCTTGATATCAAGCAAACATCATTCCAAACATTTTTAACTTGATTATTAAGGCATTTAAGAAATTCTAATAAACTATTAATACAATATTTTAAATACAAATCGCGCTAATATAATACTAAAATTCTAATCAAACATAACCTTATTTAATTTTCTTAACAAAACCAAGAAGATAAAAACCTATTCCCTTCATTCAGTTTCAATTAAATCATACACAACTGAAATGAAGCAAAGTAGACTATCAGCAGCAAAAACCGCTAACTTACTGTAACATCAAATTGGTAAATTACACATAAGCATAACATACGTTACGCGTTTCCAATATCATCAAACCAAATGCATGAAGCCCAATACAATTGCAGGTCTAACCATCGAAATCAGACTATCAGTCCGTTCAGTAAAAGCACCGAAAAAAAGCCACATCTCATTACAAGATTTAATCGGATAGAAGAAACGGGATTAATTCCCGTTTTGTCCTTCCACACCGCAGTACGTAAGATTCTCGTATACGGCGGTCCTTAATTTTCAATTCTTACCTTGTGGTAACAATCAGAAAAGAAAACATAGACTGTTGTTCGTAATCTTTCAGTCGTGATGAAAGTTGTATGTATCCAGCTATGTGATATACACCAATAGCCTTTCCTTGAGTTCGCCCACTCATAAGCTTTGTAATTATTAGTACCTAGCCTGATAAGATTACTACATTTGGTTTTTATGCATTTCCACTGTTTCCACACGTCCGTGAGACCTCCTCCCGCTATGCGGGACAAGCTGTGATAAGGCAAATAACTTTCATTCCATGTATCGGCATCATCTACACCCCACTGTCCGTGTAGTATTTGGACTTTGTTTTGTTTGGCAAACTCATCCAAACGGAAATGTCGAATGATCTTCGTGTTCCTCGGATCGGAAATTTGCTTCCAGCTTCCTTCAGATTCCACCTCGCGATGGACACCCTTGCTTTCAGCAAGTGGTTAGATACTACAAACTCCCACAATTGACTTTCACCACCTAGCTAGTTGCCATGCTCGGCACACCAAAAAAAAATCCCCAAGGTTGCCCTTGGGGATTTTAATTTATGATATAAAGTATACATTCTTAGTCATACTTATTCTGATCGTCTTCAGTTAAATTAGGATTGGCATCAATCTCCTCCTGAGGAATACGCCATACCCATTTGGGATTGTCTGAAGGACGAGGCTGACTGAATCCATCCTGATAAAGAACCGATGAAGCACCAGAACCTGTTTGATCCAAGGCGTCATTCCAACGAATTTTATCATGGAAACCAAAACCTTCACCCCATAATTCAACATGACGTTGCATTTTAACTTCATCCATAAGAGCGTCTTGTGTAGCAAATACAGTTGCATCGTAAGCAGCATCCCTGGCGCCTATAACAGTCTGCAATGCTGTCTGAGCTTCAGGAATCCTATTTTGCATAGCATATGCTTCTGCCTCAATTAAAAACATCTCTGCTGAACGCATGTATGGTACATCATCAGGATCAATTGTCCCACCATTCTTATTTAAGAACTTCACAGACATATATGGATGTGTATGGTGACCATAGGTCATGTTATAAGCGATAACAATACTTTCCCATGCGTCCCAAAAATCATCATCATTGTCG
>JAKSBD010000128.1 GCA_022361295.1 Bacteroidales bacterium | reverse complement strand
TTAAATAAATGGAAAAGTTGACTTTTAATAAATTATTGCGATACACAAAAGATATTACATCCAGAGATGTTTATTCAGTAAGTTTTACTTATGTACCAGCGGTATTGATTGCCTATTTATTCATTCGCTTTACAAGGTTAAAACCAAATCATGTTACTGTGATGGGAGCGCTGTGCGGAATTATTGGTTTTCTAGCAGGGGTGGTATATGGTTATTATACCTTGAGTATAGTATTATTTTTCATATATTTTTTATTAGACTGGGTTGACGGACTTATGGCATCTGCTATTGGAGGCTCGTATTTAGGTATAAAGCTAGATACACTGACAGACAGGCTTGTTTTTGTTTTGTATGTTTTTATGTTGGTGAATTATCATTTAGCACTTGGTGAAAGTGTACAAGTTATATATTTGATTGTTATCCTTGTAGGATATTATATGTTGGATGTTATTGGTATGGCATCTGCTAATGCGAAATTGGCAAGGTACACAGATGAAGGATTAAAGGTCGTTCCAAAAAATGTATCAATTGATAATTCGTTGAAGAATATCTTTCTTAATTTTTATAATTGGTTCCCCAACAGGCTTAGTTTACCATTCTTCATAATCGTTGCTTTTTTATTAAAAGAAAGTGTTTTCGCATATCAAATTGGAGTTTTAGTAATTGCTTCAAACTTTATTAAATTTTTTGTTGAAACATTAAATAAGAAGTTTAAATAATTATTACCCCACTTACTGGTTTATTAGAGAATCTAAATTAATAACACTTGCCGCAAATATTGTAGCTGTTTAGTATGAAAATCAGTGGCATATTGAAATATATACTTGCGTATGGAATTATCTTAAGTTCAGGAACAATGTTTGGGCTTAGCTTCAATTCTGTTCTACTACCTTTACTAATTGTAATTGGAGTTCTAAATCTTAATTATCAAAATAAACTCAAGGGCCAAATAATTAAATATTATCTATTATTTCCCTGTGTTATAGTTACTATTGTCTTTACCATTAATATTTTATTGACATTTCAAAATGGACTCAATCTAGGATTCTATATGAAAATGTTAATGCGAGTTTGTATAATTGGTTTATTTTTAGGCTCATTTGATAGCTTAAAGACTTCATTTGCTTTATTGGTTAAATGTTTGTGGTTCTTTGTAGTTGTTTCAATACTTCAATTCTTTATAGTTAATTTCACTTTTGTTGGAGGTTTAAATAACACTATTGTAAATTTAGTTGTGCCTCATACCCATTGGTTTACATTTGGAGGAAAATTGCTATTTCGTGCACAATCATTTTTCTGGGAACCTGGGGCTTGGGCTGTTTTTCTTAACTTTTATATTCTATTCGAACTGTACGAAAATAATAACAAGAGGAAGGGAGTGATTGCAGGATTTACAATGTTATTTACATATTCTACTTACGGAATAGTAATGGCATTAGGATTAATTACTCTTTATTTTATTCGAAAAAAGTACATAATCTTTATTGTCCCTATCGGTTTAGTTGTTGGAGGTGCATTATGGGGATTTTTATGGAATAATTTAGAAGAAAAATTTACTGGAGAAAAAGTGGAGTCATCTATGTTAAGAACTTATGATTTCATAATGGCCTTTAATCTTATAAAAGAAAATCCACTTTCTGGTATTGGAGCAAACAACGAATATTACATAAGTTGGCAAGAAACCCAGGAGTTATCTAAAATTTCTAATTTTTTAGTTACCAATATATGGGATAGAGGTAATAGTAATTCATTTCTTATGTTTTTTGCTAGATTTGGAATCCCAATCGGTCTGCTATATATTTATTGTTTTTATAAACAAAATATATTCAAACGGAAATTTTTATTCTTGTTTCTATTCTTAATATCAATGTTAAGTCAACCATTATTGTTGACAACTTTTTTTATGCTTTTCCCAATTAGCTACCTGGTAAGTTTCTCAAATAAGAGAATAATATTGGAATTAACGAATGAATGATTTAATATGGCAAAGTTTTTTCGAAATATATTATCACTGATTGATTTTATAAAATCAGCAATTTTATTAGTTGTTGATTACAATAAGTACAGAAAAGGTCTTACAATTGCATTCTCCATGAACAATCCTGTTTATGAGTCTTTTTATGAACCTATTTATTCCTCATTAAAGAACAATAAAGAATACAATTACATTTGTTTCGGTAAGTCACTATTTGGTTTGAAGTCTTTTTCAAAGTTCTTTCAATTTTTCTTCCCGTTCGATTTAATTATTTTATGCGCAGATAGTGATAAATTTTACGTGAAGAAGAAAAATCATGTTAGAGTACAAATATTCCATGCAATAGCTCAATTTGGTTCGAGTTGGGGAACCAGTTTTTTAGAGAGATTCGATACTGTATTTATGACCTCTCAGGATATGAAGCAGCAATTATTAAATGAGAAGCCATATTGTGATATTGTCAGGCAAAATTCTATTCGATTATATGAAATTGGGTACCCCAAGTTGGATGTGTTCGTAAAAGATAATGAAAATGTAGTAAAAATAAATAATAAGAGTAAGCCGGTAATTTTTTATGGTCCCACCTGGCATATTCAGTTTTCATCTATTTTTAAGTGGTTAGATGATGTAATTCAAGAATCCAAACGATTAGACGCAGAATTACTGATTAAATTGCACCCTTTTTTACTAAAGAAATCGGATTATGCTTCTTCGGGTAAAATAAACTGGAAAAACGAAATTGCCAAGAGGTGTCGGTTAGCCGGGATTCAATATCAGTTGATATCAAATGATATTAGTA
>JAKSBD010000129.1 GCA_022361295.1 Bacteroidales bacterium | reverse complement strand
CAATGATGCAATCGCCATTAACTCCTGTAATGGATGACAATGGGCAATGGAATTTTAATACAATTAATGGCTATAATCCTGTTGCTCAAAGAAGCGAATATGGCGACAAAAGCGAAAACAAGAACTATCGTGCCCTTATTTCCCCTTTTGTAACTATACATGTGTTACCAGAGCTTTCTTATACATCAAGAGCTGGTGTTGACTTTATGCACATGAATGAGTTTGGTTACTGGTCCTTTTTGCAACCGCAAGGTCGCGACATGAGAGGATTAGGTGAAAACGGCACAAACAACCAAACTTTAATAACTGTGACCAATACAGTAAACTATTTGAAAACGTTTAATGAAGCACATAACCTTAACTTATTACTTGGACAGGAAAACTCACAGACAAATCTTAATACAACTTATTTGTCAGCTTCGAACTATCCTGTTCCAAATAAAAACGTTGTCTCACTGGCAGCAACACCAGGAAGTGCTTCAACTAATAAATATGAGTTACGACTGGCATCATTCTTCTTTAACGGGCAGTATGATTATAAAGAAAAATACTATTTATCCGCCAGCTACCGATATGATGGCTCATCGCGTTTTGGCGAAAATAACAGATGGGCAGGTTTCTGGTCTGTTGGAGGTAAATACCGTATTTCGGCAGAGAACTTTATGGAATCGACCAATAACTGGCTTGATAATTTAACGATCAGGGCAAGTTACGGAACATCAGGTAATCAGGCGGTAGGTATTACATCAGGTGCTATCTACAGCGGATGGTATGCATCTCAGCCCTTGTATGGATACGGTTACAACTACAACTCTAATGGCGGCAGCGCACCTGAACAATATGGTAATAATGACTTAAAATGGGAGGAAACAGCCAAATTTAATGTGGGTGTAGATGCTACTGTATTGTCTATTTTTGACTTGACGTTTGATTACTACCACCATACCACTCAAGATATGGTTTTCAGAGTTCCTTTATCACTTACAAGCGGATATCGAAACTTCCCACAGAATATTGGAGAGCTTGAAAATAAGGGTATGGAATTTACCCTTCGTACAAACATTATTCGCAAAAGAGATCTCAACTGGAGCTTAACACTATTAGGTGCACACAATACAAACACTGTTAAAAAGCTTAGTACGGATATGCCTATTGAGAGTGTATATACTACTGTTGAAGCCGGCAGGGATCTTTTCCAGTTTAAAATGAAGGAATTTGCCGGTGTTGATCCTGAAAACGGTAATTCATTATACTATTTAAACGAAACAGGCAGCGAAACGACTGATGATTACAATAAAGCTGCTAAGCGATATGTAGGTGCGGCTACTCCTGATTTCCAAGGTAGTGTTTCAACGGACTTAAAAGTTAAAAACTTTGACTTCAGTTTACAGATGAATTACTCACTGGGTGGTCAAATATATGGTAGTAACCTGCGTTATGATGAGCATCATGGAGGTGGTTTAGATCAGGCTACCACTAAATATGTCTATGACAACAGATGGCAAGAACCAGGTGATATTACAAACGTTCCCCGTTTCGAAATGACTTCTCCCAATAATCACTCTACACAGTTCCTGATGAGCGGCGATTACCTTAAAATTCAAAATGTTGTTTTAGGTTATACACTACCTAAAAAGCTTGTTAATAAAGCGTTGATGAGCAATGTTAGGATATATGCCAATGTTATGAATCTATACACATTTACAAAATCAGATTATAGAGGATTTGACCCTGCCGGCATTGGTGCAGATGGTATTCAATGGTGGAATTACCCTATGCCCCGAACCTTTATGTTTGGCTTAAATGTGGACTTTTAAGCTGTTAAATAGAAATGTCTACGATGAAACAAGCCAGTGTATTTGGGCAGGTTTCTTTTATAAACAAAAATTATAACAGATGAGAAAAATATTAAGTATATGGATAGTTTCACTACTGTTTTTAACAAGTTGTGAATCATATTTAGACTCTGAAACCTATAATAAAATAGATTCAGGTTTGGCATTCAAAACCGTTGATGATATTAAAGCAGCCCGCAACGGTCTATATAATCAATTAGGCTCATATCGTTTTTGTGGTAAAAACACAATTGCTGTTGGTGATTTTGCAGCCGACATTGCAGTAGCAGATGGAAGTTCAGGTCATTATGTAGCTATTAATAATTACAACTTTGTCGAAGAAACAGGCGAACTAAAAGAAATGTGGGAATATGGGTATAAAATGATCAATACCATCACAAAAATGATTCCTGCTATTGATGTCCTGTTGAATGATAACAACACAACAGACGAAGAAAAGAAAGAGTTAAAATTGTATAAGGCCGAGGCTCACGGTCTTCAAGCTCTCACCTACTTTTACCTGGTTAATATCTATGGATTACCTTACGGTAGTGATTCAAATCCGCATGGAGGTGTGGTACTGATGGAAGACAAAGCTATACTTCCGGGCGAGGATGTTTCAAGAAGTTCAGTCAATGAAACCTATACAGCCATTCGCTCAAACATAGAAAGTTCGTTGGCTCTGTTTAGCGATTTGGCAGGAGCCAACGAACAAAACGGGTATTACCTTAACGAAGCTGGTGTCAATGCTCTAAAAGCAAGAGTAATGCTCTATACTGGTGATTATACAAAAGCTGTTGAAGCTGCTCGTATTGCATTGACTCTAAAAGGAGAAAAAGAGATGGACGAAAAAGCGTACCTGGCTATTTGGGAGAGCCTTGCGCTGTCTGATGAGGAGATATTTTCGATTGTAAAAAGTGAAGATGACAACCTCTCATCCAACTCATTAAACACGCTCTATGGAGCATATGGAGGGTATTTATATTCTGCATTTATTGATGATTTTGCTCTGACTGATTATCGCCTTAAACTGATCAATACCAACAATTTTCATCCTTCAAAATTTGATGGTATTGAAAGTTCAGCAGCAACAAGTAATATTCCAATATTCCGAGTTTCAGAAATGAAGCTGATTATTGCTGAGTCAAGTGCAAAGCTCAATCAAATTGACGAAGCTAAAGAAGCCTTGTTTTTCACGGCCAAAAGAAATACAGCCATCATTTCAATAAATGATTTACCAGGTGATAAAGAATCTCTGCTGGAATTTATTGCCAAAGAAAGGAAGCGAGAATTATTTCAGGAAGGACATAGATGGTATGATACCCGACGAACAGGTGAGTTAATAAGTGTTTCGAATGGCAAGTACACCAACTTTGATGTGCGAAAGTTTGTATATCCAATCCCCGCCGATGAGATTAACTCTGGCTATAAATGTGAGCAAAACGATGATTGGCATGAAAACCTGCCTGATTCATGACAATCAGAACAAGTATTAGAAACTAAGGGGGATAAAATCAATGTCGGAAATGTGTATTCCCCCTGCCGGAGCGCTTTAGGCGCTTCGGTTTTATTCCAAATAAATAACAAGAAAGTATTGATAAGTAAACCGACGGCAGGTTATCCCACTTGTCCTTTGCAGAACTGCGGCGGCAGCTGCGAAGGCTGTGGTCTTTGCCAGAGACGGCGTCGACATCGTGAAAACCCTTTCCAGTCTCAGTTCAGGAACTTCCAGACCTCTGCCCGAGCCCGCAAGGCGGACATTGGCCACATGACT
>JAKSBD010000398.1 GCA_022361295.1 Bacteroidales bacterium | reverse complement strand
TGTCACAACCACTTCATCCAGCCCCATCATATCTTCCACCATCACCACATTAATGACTGTGCGGCCTTCAACAGGTATTTCCTGGGTAACAAAACCTAAACTGGATATCTCCAATACTAATCCTTCTTCATCAGGTGCTTCGAGCGAGTAGCTACCGTCAACGGCAGAAATGCAACCGGAGGTGGTACCTTTAAAACATACAGCAGCAAAAGGTAAGGGCAGTCCTTCTTCATCTTTAATTGTACCTGTAATGATGATTTTTTTCTCAGGTTGCTGAACATTATCCTTAACAACTACTTTTTCAGACTCATTTAAGGGACGAATGATAATATAATCGTCAATTAACTCGTAAGTAAGATCGGTCCCTTTTGTAACTGCTTTTAACAAATCCTCCAATTCATAATTCTCATCCTGCACATTGATCTGATCATTCAGATTTATTTCGCGATTGCTTAATAATGTTGCAATGCCAGTCTGTACTTCAATCTCCTCAAACAACTGCTCATAAGTGAGTTTATTTTGTTTTATCACAACCTTCTGTGCAAGTCCTGTCGCCGAAACCTGTAACAAAACGGTAAATAAGAGAATAAAACTAATTCGCATAACCATTAGTAGTTTTCGTGGCATACTCAGTCTACACAAGAGCGTACACCACTTCTGATTTTTTTTCATAATTTTGTCATTAACGTTTATACTTTTGGGTTGAGTTTCTCAGGCTGTAACCCAAATACTTAAATGGATAGCCAAAGGATGTTGGTGCATCCTTTGGTTTTATTTTGTCTCTTTTACAAGTACTGTTCGTCCGTCAATTGATACGTCCACATTAGTCGTTTTTTCAATCAGGTTCATAAAGTACTCAAAGTCAGCATCACGTTTGATGCGGCCTGTAAAAGGAAATTCAGAAACATTATCGTTGGCAAAGAAGAAATCAACATCGTACCATCGGGACAGTTTTTTCGATAATTCTTTCATTGGCATATTTTTAAACCTGAATACTCCATCTACCCAACTGGTATATAAATTAGCTTCCACCTCCTTAACCTCAACTATCTCTGTAGCTGTATTTAACTCAGCTTGCTCACCCGGTTTAATCATGGTTTGATGACCATTCACTTCAACACCCACACTTCCTTCCAACAGAGTTACCTGCTCTACTTTATCATCGGCATAGCTCATTACATTAAAAGAAGTACCGTAGACTTTAACATTGGAATGATCAGTATGCACAATAAAAGGTTTATCGGCAAGATGTGCCACTTCAAAATAAGCTTCTCCTTTTAAAGAAACTTCACGCTGTTTCCCAACAAAATTAACCGGGAACTTAAAAACAGAACCGGAGTTTAACCACACCCTGGTACCATCACTTAATTGTAACTGATATTCTCCTCCATAAGGAATTTTAACTGTATTATAGATTATTTCGTTTGTTTTATAACTTCCGTAAGCCAGTGTATTTGAGGAATCACGTCCCACCACCTGCCCATTCTCCATCAGCAAGTTAACCTCATCATCATCTAACTCCATAGTGCTTCCATCACTTAATATAACCGTGGCTTTTTGACTACCCGGCATAATTTGTTCACTAATCCGAATGCTTTCTTCTGTCGGCTCTGACATGAACCATATGGCAACTCCCAATAACAATGGGATGCTTATGGCCGCAGCGTATTTTATTATATTCAGGTATAGTTTTCTCTCCTTTGCTTCAGGTTGTATAACGCGTTTAAATGCACCATCTACGTTTAAGTGATTATAAACATCGAATGACACATTAATAGCTTCTTTAGAAATAACCCTTTGGTACAAAGCTTCGTTCTTTTCTGACAGCTTACGCCACTGTTCCAGTTTGTCCAGTTCTGCATCTGAAATATCATTAACTAATTGCCGGAATATGAGCTCTTGTATGTCGCGTTGTTCTTTCATTTCATACCTGATTATATAAAGTACACCCCTGTGATTAGTTTTGAGGTGACATAAAAAGTGATATTTTCTCAACTTTTTTCACTTTCCCTCTTCAAGGTAATGTGTTTTAGCACATTAATAAAGATACAACCTGGATTAAATGCATCAGAAAACCGGTATACTATCAGCTGAAGTTGTATAAAGTTATATTGAAATTCAATACGTCAGTCTCGAAATTTCCCTTTAAAATTAAACAACTTCGCTTATACAAAGGCTTCTATAAAAATTTATTTAATTTTAAAGCCGTAATGCTTAACATCAGCGAGGAACATATTCAGCAAATAGCAAAAGGTAACGAACAGGTTTTTAAAACTGTGTTTGATACTTTCTACCCACGATTGGTTGGTGTAGCAATGAAATATTATAAGGATCTGATGGTTGCCGAAGATATTGTTTCTGATGTATTTCGTAAGGTATGGGAAAAGCGGGAGTTGATATCTGAGATAGGATCTTTTGAATCATTCCTGTATACCTCAGTACGCAATGCCGTATTCAACCATATTCGAAATACCAGGCGTAGAAACGAGCATCACCACCTTATTCAAAGAGATTTATCTGAAGAAGGTTTTGAAGAAACAGTCATTGAGGAGAATGTTCATCATCGCCTTTACAAAGCCATTGAAGAATTACCGGAGAAAGGCCGTAAAGTATTTGAAATGAGCGTGATTCAGGGGCTTAAAGAAAACGAAATTGCCACAGACCTTGGCATTTCGGTCAACACGGTTAAAACCCATAAAAGAAGAGCGTTAAAGGACTTAAGAGAGAAGCTGGGTAAGGCTTATGTGTTTTTGTTTTTCTATTTGTAGAGCTTAAATTACAACCGGCTCTTAATCTCTATTAAGAAAAACAGGATCGTTTTAACGAAATGAAAAATTATCTTTACAGCGACCATTGATTATTTATTTTTATCAACATGAATATATACCTGACCTTCTTTGGAATTGTCGCACTTTGCGCTTACTTACTATATCGTTTCTACTGGAAATCAGAAAAATGGATTAAACCTAAGGGTAAAATGAAGCCCGAAAGGCGGAAAATACTCACTGAAAAGGTGAACTTCTATAACAGCCTTACCCAGGAAGAAAAAGAGCTATTTGAATTTAAAGTGCTCGAATTCCTGGCCAATTGCCGCATTACAGGCATAGGCGTTGCCATTGATGATGTTGATAAGGTACTGGTGGCCTCCAGTGCTATTATTCCCATTTTCTCGTTTCCCCACTGGCGTTATCAAAACCTGGCAGAAGTACTGCTATATCCTTCTTCCTTCAACCATAAGTTTGAAACAAGCGGAGAAGACACCAATATACTGGGGATGGTTGGCAGTGGCATAATGGAGGGTAAAATGATATTATCAAAACCGGCCTTACTGCATGGTTTTGCCAATGAATCAGATAAGAAAAATACGGCCATTCATGAATTCGTTCACCTCATTGATAAATCAGACGGACAAGTTGATGGCGTTCCGGCTTTGCTCCTCGAAAAGCAATATACCATACCATGGATTGATATGATTAATAAGAAGATTGATGACATCTATGAAGGTATGTCAGATATCAACCCATATGGAGCCACCAATCGGGCCGAATTCTTTTCTGTTATTAGTGAATATTTCTTTGAACGGCCCAGGTTACTTTCTAAAAATCACCCTGAATTGTATCGCTTATTAGAAGAGATCTTTAATCATGATATGAATGATCGCGACCTGGATAAGAAGAAGAGCAGAATAGGCAGGAATGATCCATGCCCTTGCAACAGCGGTAAGAAATTCAAGAAGTGTTGCGGGAAGGCACATTTTTAGGAGCTGATGAATTTTGAGCTGCATCGTACAGGTTCTAAAGTAAGGTAGATTTCGTTATTAATTCTAAAAGCTTGAACAGAATGAGTAAAACCACAAAAGAAATATTGATGCTGATTGGCATGTTTATTATTGCCATAGCGCTTTGGGATACTATTGTGATTTACCCGATTAAAATTTTCGTGGTGATGCTGCACGAAATTAGTCATGGTTTGATGGCAGAGCTGATGGGTGGTGACATTGTTAAGATAGAAATCAACCATATGATTGGAGGATCGTGCACCACTACACGCCCGCCAGGTTTCTGGCCGGCATTTATGATTGCCAGCGCCGGTTATTTAGGCAGTTTAATACTGGGGGCTATTATCTTTCTGACCGCCGCCCGAACATCCTATATAAAGTTCTTAGCCGGAGTAATAGGTATTGGCTCTTTGATTATCACCTATTATGTTATTAAATCGGGCGAATTATTTGGCATTTTATTCTGTGCCGGTTTTACGCTTTTTATGTTTGCATCTATTAAATACCTGCCCCTTAATATTCTCCAACTCTTATTAAAATTCATTGGCTTAACCAGTTGCCTGTATGTGATACTCGATATTAAATCGGACTTAATCTCAAGAAGTGGTATTGGCAGTGATGCCGACCAAATTGCCCAAATGACAGGTATCCCGTCTATCATCATCGGTATTGTGTGGCTTGTTATTGCAATAGTGGTTGTTTATTATTTGTTGAAGAAAACAGTCCGTAGCAGGAAGTCCCGAGTCCGAAGGTGAAAAGTGCACAGTGATTAGTGCAATTCGACAGTTTATAAACTCTGCTGTCTGCTGACCATAGACTAACAAAGATGAACTAAAAAAGCCCCACTCCTAAGAATGAGGCTTTGAGTATAAAACTCCCCTAAAATGAAACGCTTTTATCGCATTAGTTTCTCCACCTCTTGATAAAACTCTTCGCTTTCACCAACTGAACGAAGTAGAATTTTACCGTTTCGGTCAAGCAATATTTTAGTTGGATAGCCTTGTACATTGTACTTCGCTACGTAATCCTGCTCGCCTTTGCCTATAAGCATATTAGGCCAGTCCATGCCATTGTCGGCCATGCATTTCTTAACTTGCTCAACATTACGATCTTTTGCCAAACCAACAATCTGTAACTTATCGGCATGCTTATCTCTGAACTTTTTCATTTCAGGTGTGCCGGCCAGGCAAGCCCCACACCAGGTTCCCCAAAAGTCGATTAGTACATATTTACCACGCATCGATTCCAGCTTAAACTCCTTATCATCCATTAGATTAACACCGGTAATCGCAGGTGCAATCATACCAACGCCCGTTTCTTTGTATCCTTTTATACGACCAGCCACTTTTTTATAATCGGCATAATTCCCATACTTATGTGCATCAACCGTAGCCATTAGTTCATCTACTTTCTCAATTTCAATCTGTGAACGAAGCAACATATCTTCCATTAACCAAAGACCGGCAACTGAAGAAGCATGTTTTTCAAGGAAAGCAATTTTGTTATCGATGGTTTGCTTATATAACGCTTCTGCTTTTTTCCCTTTCTCTTCTTTTTGAGAATCAGTCATAGTGGTATCCATCTGTAATTCCCGAGATAGATTAACCATCTCATTCATCAAAGAATAAACCGAACGATTTAATTCTGCCAACAAGTCATTTTCTCTATCTCCTGACGGGTAAGCATTGCAAAAATCAGTTGCCTCACCGCTTATTTTAACATGAGTACCGGGTGCTGCAATAAACATCAGCAAGGCCGATTTAGTAGGTATATAGCCTCGTCTTTTGCCATGACCAACCCATTTTAATAACTTGTCGGAACGAAATGACATAGTGATAACTTTTGGCTCTTCTGTTTCTCTTTCAAATTCAAAGAAACCATTTGTAATTTCCACAGAGTCCTGCCTGAAACCACGTGGTGCATCTTCATCCAAAACAAACATGTAACCTTTATTTGTATCAAGGCCTTTAATTTCTCCAGATACTTTGTATTGCTGCGCATACAAGCTTCCTGCTATGACAAGCAGGCTAATGATTAATACGATCTTATTCATGATTTTATTTATTTAAAAACCTTAGTGTTCTTTCCTTAATTGATTGATATAGTCCATTGTGCGTTGAGTAACATCTTCGCCGCTTTCCTTCTTTTTAGACAAATACAAGTCAGCATATTTATTGGTTAGCTCCTGATTGCCCATTCTTTTATATACACTGGCTAATGCGATATATGAAGTAGTGACTTGCGGGTCTATTTTTATTAATTGATTGGCTTTTTTTATAGCCCAACCATTAGCATCTTTTACTTCGCTAAAGCTATTGTTCATCGCTACGTCATTAAGAGCTGATTGAATGGTTCTTATTCCCGTTTTTTTATCACTCTTTAAATCTTCAGCTATATATTGATCTTGTAGCTTGAAATATTCTTCATATTGCTTTTTATCGGTGTAATAACCCAGATAAGCCATGCGCTCCATGCGCTGACTCTGAGGTCCGGGGTAAGCGTTAGAATAATCAGCAGCTGCCTTTTTTACATCTTCGAAAGATGCTTCTTTATTGCGCATAATGCTCACCACATACCAGTAATTAGCCATTTCCAGGCTACGCTCAACAGTCTGTTTGTCTGATATTTCAACAAACCGTTCTTTATTATTGGTAACATACTGGTAAATCTCACTTCCATATTCTAAACCAATAGTCATTAAAATCTT
>JAKSBD010000343.1 GCA_022361295.1 Bacteroidales bacterium | reverse complement strand
TTTGGTATTTGCTGAGGATGGCAATAAGAACCTTGATTATGTAAGTGGTTCATCGGTTTATAATCCTCAGTGGTTGCGCGATTTTGATATGATTACCGCCACCATGATGCGCCCGGAGTATACTGATAACTCTCGTATCTATTATCGCCAGGAAGAGGGCATGTTCCGCGCTTTTTATAAGAATGTAAAATATGCAGGAGCAGGTGTTGGCGTAGATATACAAATTGTTTTGCATGCCAATGGCGATGTGGATATTCTATTCTATAAATCCATTTATTCAGCTTCATTCCTTATTGGTATTGTAGATAAAGAAAACACCGATGTGGCCTTTATTCATAATAGTGATCATCCTGTGTTATTTTCAAAAGGCAGCAATTCCAATGCCTATCACGATTACTTCCACTTTTACCACCCGGGTGAGGATTTAATCACAAACGTGACCAAGCCCTCAGGAACAGTGCAGCCAGGTGAATCAGTAGAGCTGGAAGTGTCCTTTAATACCGAAGGTGTTCTGCAGGATGCCATCTATGAGCGATTAGCTATTGTCAGCAATGACCCTGATTTACCGGTTACCAAATACACAGTAAATGCCAATTTTGTAGCCGGTGGTAATGCTATGCTTGAGGCTGAAACAACAGAGATTGATTTTGGTGATGTGTTTAAAACTGCTGAGCATGAAATAACTACTCTTCTAACCAACTCGGGAACTGCTGATATTCAGGTGACAGATATTCAGATGTCTGGTACTGATAAATTCAGTACGACTAAAATAGCAGAGCTACCTGTAGTTGTTAAAGCTCGTCAGTCGGTTCGTATTCCTGTTAAAATTAATACTGGTATTCAGGCTGAACCGGCTGCAGGTCAGTTGGAAGATCTAATGACAATTACCGATGAGTTGGGTACGACTTATGAAATTGTACTCAAAGGCAATGTGGTTGAGAACCCGATTATTCGCGTCACACCTGAAGCCGGTATAAGTCATACACTTAATTCAAGTGAAACCTACGAAACTCAAATAACCATTCACAACGACGGAGAAGGTGAGTTGGAATATGCAGTAGTACCAACCAATTGGTATTACCTGAATAATATTGCAGGAGGAACATCTGACTTTAAAGAATTTGATTATGTACACGTTCAGGGCGATGGCGCAGGGTGGACTGATATAACCGAATCAGCTGCTCATACCAACCTGGAATCAAAATTCCTGGATGATAACATTCCGTATTTTACATTGCCTTTGAATCAGAGTTATCCGTATTATGGTGCAGAATACGATACACTATATATAGGTTTAATGGGATGGGCTACATTTATCAAACCTGATGTGGAAAGTTGGCAGCAGCGTCCGTTAATGATTCCATCAGAGGATGTTGTGCCAGGTGCTATTTCACCAATGACAGCCTTTCATTTACCATACTATTATTCGCGTTCGCAAAAGCAGGGTATTTATTATCAGGAGGAAGATGATCGTGTAATTGTTTCATGGGAAGATTACTTCCCGGTAGCTGCAGGTCGATTGGAATACAGTTTCCAGATGATTATTCATTCCAATGGAACCATTGATTTTAATTACCGCAATCTTGATAACCCAAGTGTCTTTACGTTAATTGGTGTTGAAAACCCCAACCAGGAAGATGGCTTGATGATATGGTTTGACTACATGCAAGGTGATACGAAACAAATGTCTTTTACCGTATCTCCTGTAGAGAAAAAACGCCTTGCTCCTCAAGCTTCAGAAGTAGTCGACCTGATACTGGATGCATCAACTCTTTACGATGGAGTGTACAGCTCTGACTTGCATGTTAGAAACAACAATGTTGGAAATGCTGATGTATTAATTCCAATGGAATTGACAGTAGTAGGAACACCTGAGGTAGAAGTGGAAGGCAACAATGCCGGTGAGGTTTGGTATGTGGAAGGTAAAACCTATGATAAGGAAATTACTATAAAGAATACAGGAACCAAAACCGTTTACCTAAAGAGTGGAGCCCTATCAAATAACCCTGAAATAAGTGTAAGTTATAAGCACCCGGATATATACAACTTCCGTGGATGGGTGGTGAAAGAAGCAGGGTTTATCCCATTGGAAAACTTTGTTGGAAAAGTGGTGACTTATGTTGCAGGTCGTGAAGTAGTTGTACTTGGTGATGGTACAAAACTGGAACCTGGTGATGAGTGGACAATGGTATTGCATTATACGCCTGCCTCGCCTGCCATATCAACGGCTACTTTAAGTTTAACAGATACTGATTTAGCTGAAGCATTAAGCAGTGAGCTACGTATTGAAAGTAAATTGCCGCCGGCTATAACAGTTAGTGATGAGCTTATTACGGTTAATGCCGATGTGGATGATTATACCACAACTCGTGATATAGTGATTGGAAATGTAAATGGCTCGGGTGATTTGGAATGGAACATCGAAATGATCTTTAACCGTGGCAAAGAAATAGATGTAGCAGCTGTTAATTCTACTTTGAAGGCAAGCACTAAAGCTGTACCATTAACACAAGGTAATGCTGTTATGACAAATGGTAAGCTTAAATCTGTTCAGGCTGATGAGTACAACCGTACCGTAAGTTATACTGATGCTACTGTTAAGAACAATAATATTGGATTTGGTGCCGGTTTATCTTTTATATCAGGTACTAAGTTAAAGGCGCCGTCAAATGGTTTCTTATTATCGCATATCGAAACATTCTATGTTCGGGAGGCGATTTTAAATGGTGTTATCACTGCTGAAATCAGAGCGGGAGGTAATAATATCAACGATGCCATTACTGTGGCTAAAGGACAATTAAGCCTGGCTTTTGACAACGCAGATGCCGATGTGGGTGAATACGTTACCATTGAGTTGGATGAGTCTGTATTTATCTATCCTAACGAACATTTTTATGTGGTGCTTACCTATCCGTTGGGTGTAACAAAACCACAGGGTGTTGTTTATACCGACCAGGAAAACATTGTTGCTGATCGTTTCTTTTTTAACTATCAGGGCGATTGGTTTGATATGTACACACAGAACGGATTCCAGGATATGGTGTTTATGGTACGTGCTCATGAATTCAATTACGAGCAAAAAACCTGGTTAAGTATTGATGCTGCCAATATGAATGGTATTACGACTGTTGGTAATTCTACCACTATTCCATTAAATTTCTCAGCCGCCAATGCACAAGAGATCAGAAATAATGCTCAACTAATGATCTTCAATAACGATCCATTGAATGATACAATGGTTGTGGATGTTAACCTGTTGATGAATGAAGCACCGTTTGTTGAGTTAGTTGAAGGCAGTCAAAAGGTGGATGAGACACAATCCACAACGCTTACTTTCAATATTACAGATAACGAAGGCGATACATTTACCAATGAAGTAATAACAGACCAGGAGTGGATTAGCTATGTTGATAACACATCAGAAATAATCCTGACCGCTACGCCAGATTACGAGGCCCAGGGAGTACACTCATTCGATATTGTTTCTACAGATGAGCATGGCGTACAACGCAGCACATCATTCGATATACAGGTATTGAATGTAAACCGCGCTCCTGAATTTGTGGTTGAGTTGCGTGACACCATTGCTGTTATGGAACACGGTAACTTTGAAATTGAATTCGCCGAAGTAATCAGCGATATCGACAACGATAAAATGTATTACTCTTATAAAGTAGCTAACCAGGATGTACTTGAACTGATATTAAGCGATAACAGGGCAGTGTTAAAACCACTCACCATTGGAACATCTGAAGTAAGTATTTCTGGTCGGGATGAATACGGAGCCCGCATCGAAACAACATACACCATTACAGTGGTGAATCGTACAGGTGTGGATGACAAGCAACTGGAAGGTGTTGAGGTATATCCTAATCCAACAACTAACTTCATTAATGTTACCTGGTTTGAAAATGCAAAAGATGCCAACATTCGATTAATGAATGCAACAGGTGATGTGGTGATGCAAAAGCAAGTCAATAATTGGTCATCAGCAACCAAATTAAATATAGCACACTTAAGCAATGGTGTTTACATGCTTGAGCTAAGGGTTGATGATGAGGTGTTTGTACAAAAAGTGGTTAAACAGTAATAGGTTAAAGGTTGGGGGTGGGAGCCCTGTTACGCAGGGCCCCACTCTTTTAACACAACTGTAAAATGAATTTCAAAATGAAGCAATTACTAAAAAATACAGCAATCATCCTGGCTACGGTTCTTTTATTAAGTTCATGTGGTTCTGACAGTGAAGGGGTCGACTTAACGAAACCAACAGCTGATATAGCCTTAACACGTGAAAGTGGTGTTTATTCACCCGGTTCATCAATCTTAATTGATGCAACGTTTATGGATGATACGGCATTGAAAGAATGCCAGGTTTCTATAGCCAGCCTGCGCTCATTAAAAGGCTGGGATACTGATTGGGATGTTGAGATGCATAAGATCACTTTATCAGGTACCGAAATGAAATTGTCAGGAACTCGCATCCTGGAAGATATTCCAACGGATATCTATTATGGTGATTACCAATTATCATTTAAAGTATTGGATGAAGCCAATAACTATACGATTTATACAATTGATATAACCATTAATTAAAAGTATTTGAGAAGGTTGACATATTTAGTTTAGCCGGAAACAACCAAATGGTCGCTTTCTCAGGTTTGTAGCTACACTACAGATTACAGTATTACAGGACCACGCAACGGCGTGGTCTGTAATACCTATGTGCTTAACCGAAAGATCATACACAGTCATATTGAATAATAAAACAAAATTTATGAAACGGATTTTACATGCGTTATTGTTCTTGTTTATACTTAGTGTTGGGCTTGCAAGTGCCCAAACACAGACAGTTACAGGTACAATAACCGATGCTGCTGATGGCACCGGAATACCTGGAGCCACCATTTTAGTTAAAGGAACAACCGTTGGTACTATTACCATGTTCGATGGTACATATGCGTTAGAAGTTCCTGCTGATGCTCAAACGCTGGTATATTCATTTGTGGGTATGACAACCCAGGAAGTGACTTATACCGGTCAGCCAGTAATAAACATTGTATTAGAAACAGAATCAATAGGTGTTGAGGAAGTAGTCGTGTCAGCCTACGGTACTAAAGGTAAGGTTGGTCTGAAAGGGGCCATCTCGGTGGTAGAAGCCAAAGATCTTGAACAAATGCCGGTTGCTACCTTTGACCAGATGCTGCAGGGTAAGACCACCGGACTTCATATTTCAACCGGTTCAGGACAGCCTGGCTCAGGAAGTACCAAAGTACGAATTCGTGGTTCAGGGTCTATCACGAGTGGAAACGAACCTTTATATGTAGTTGATGGTGTGCCTATTGAAAGCGGTGCATTTGCTTCGTTAAACGCCAACGATTTTGAAACGGTAAGTGTATTAAAAGATGCCTCTTCAACAGCTATTTATGGTTCCCGTGCTTCCAATGGTGTTATCTTAATCACTACTAAGCGCGGAAAAGAAGGTAAAACAAAGGTGAATGTTCGTCATCAAACAGGATTCTCAGTGAAGACACAGGAGAAATTCGATATGATGAATTCTACCGAAAAGCTTTGGTTTGAAGAAATTGCCAGGAAAGGACCAGGTTGGGAGCTAAGTCCGTTGAATCCGAACTATCAATTAATGTCGCCTGAAGCACGAAGTGCACAGGAAGAAGAATTAGCCCGTTTGAGAGGCGTTAAAACAAACTGGAGTGATATTGTATTCCGCACAGGTAAAACAATAAGTAACGAGGTTAACTTCTCGGGTGGTAGCGCGAAAACACGTTTTTATGTGGCCTACCAGAATTATTACCAGGAAGGTTTGTCAGACCGATCAGATATGCAACGTCATGCCGGTCGTTTAAACCTGGACCATAACATCTCAGATAAGGTTAAGTTTGGTATGACCACATCCATTGGTCAGTCAGAAATTAACCGAATTGAAAGTGAAGGTGGTATTGCTTTAATGAACCCGTTTGCGGCTGTTTACCTGGCTAATCCATGGGAAGAGCCATATGATGCCAATGGAGTTCCTGAACCCGGATTTTATAACTACAAAAATCCGCACTTGTCTGACGATGATAATAGTAACTTCTATAATCCATATAGTAAAACAGGTGCTAATATGTTGGATCAGATGAGTAAATCGACCAACAAAGCTGAAGAAACCAAATTTGTTGGAGCTTTTAATCTGACATGGGATATCATCGACGGTTTATCGGCCAAAACACAATATGGAATCGACTATCGTAACACACTGGGTGAACGATGGATTAGTCCTGATGCATGGACATCATTACAGTCTGGTGAAGGAGATCTGGGCCGCCAGGGATCACTAAGCGAGTCATACAATCGACGTGTAGAGAAGACATTTACCAATACGCTTGACTACAAAAAAGTGATTGCTGACAAGCATCTTATTTCAGCAGTAATTGGTTCGGAGTATATTAAGAACGATTACTTCAGCTTTGGTTTTACCGGTTACGGACTTGAGGAGAAACTGCCTGAAACACCAGCTGCTATTACGCCTGGAACAGCGGAAAATAACTTCATCCCCTCTGTAGGCGGATCAAAATCAGAAAGAGCTTTATTCTCTTTATTCTCGATGCTTAACTATACCTTAAACGACAAGTATACGTTTAGTGGTAGTTTACGCCGCGATGGTTCATCGGCTTTTGGTGCCAACTACCAATATGCTATCCTTTACTCAGCAGGTTTAACATGGGACATAACACGCGAGAACTTTATGTCAGCTTATCCTTGGGTGAACAACCTGAAGTTTCGTATCAGTTATGGTACAACAGGTAACCAGGGTGTAGGTAATTATGAATCATACACCCTGTGGTCTAATAACTCATATGTAGGTGATCCTGCCTATATGCTGGCACAAACAGGTGATCCGAATGTGAAATGGGAGATTGGTCATAAATTCAATACCGGATTTGAGTATAACTTATTTGCCAACCGCTTAAACGGTTCATTGGATGTGTATAACGATATAACTTCTGACCTGTTTATCGTTCAGAAATTCTCGGCCTGGGATGGTGTTGTAGGTAACGCAAAACGCACCAATGCCGGTAAAGTTCGCAACCGGGGTGTAGAATTTCTGATTAACTACGATATTATCAGAAAAGGAAATTTGACCTGGACGATTGGAACAAACTTGTCGTATAACGATAACGAGATTCTGGATTTGGGACAGGTAAGCGAATTTGAATCAGGAACATCCATTGTTCGTGAAGGATTACCACTTGGTTCACATTATATGGTAGAATGGGCGGGCGTTAACCCTGCTAACGGTAATGCTTTGTATTATACCATAGACGGTGAGATCACCGAGAAATACAGTGCTGATGATAACGTGGCTGAGTTCGGAACATCGAATCCTCCATTTACCGGTGGAATCAATACTTCATTGAGTTATAAAGGCATTGAGTTAAGTGCACAGTTTACCTTTGCTCAAGGATTCTCACGTTTTAACAACCAAACGTTCTTCCAGGAGAACCCAAACTTTGCACAGTTTAATATGTCAACAGCCATGTTGGATGTATGGCAGCAACCTGGTGATGTGACCGAGATCCAGGGTGTTAACTCACAACGCGAATTCTCGTCAAAAGACATTGAAGATGCTTCTTACATGCGTTTCCGTAACCTGATGATTGCCTATAACCTGCCCAAAAACCTGTTGCAGCGCAGTGGTTTTATCAGTAATGTACGTTTATATGCTCAGGGACAGAACCTGTTTACCTGGACCAACTGGAGTGGTTTTGATCCTGAAGATAGCAATAACATTGCCAGCTATGAATATCCTACACCTCGTGTATTCTCTTTTGGTGTTGATGTATCATTCTAAAAAATAAGACAATGAAGATGATAAAAAGAAATATATTGGCAAGCCTGGCATTTATCGCCTTATTGGGATCGGCTTGTTCATTGGATTTAGAACCAATCGATTCGATTGGAGACAGTGCTGCTTTCCAGGATATTGAAGACCTGGAAAAAGGTATAACCGGTGTAATGGCTTCCATCGGGGGGCATGGTATAGTAGGTCAGAGTGATCGTGCCAGTGATGACTTACGCTATTCATTATCAAATACCGGGCAGGGTGTTCAGGTACATAACTGGACCTATAACTCATCAACAAATGATTTGGCCGGAACATGGAATGGGAATGCTGCCCTGGTAGACCGTGCCAACCGTATTATTGCAATAGCTAAACAGTTTGATCAGGAGGATGCAACTGTGAAACGTGTGATAGCAGAGTGCGAATTCTTAAGAGCATACTCACACTTTGAAATCGTTCGTTTATATTGTCCGAATTATGCAGCTGATGCCATTGGTATTCCTTACAAATTTGAATCGGGCGTAACCAATCCATCGCGATTAACGCAAGGCGAGGTATACCAATATGTTTTAAATGACATTGAAGCAGCTCTACCCGAATTAAATCAATATGCCGATCGCAACTACTGGGTAACAAAATCGGCTGCCTATGCTTTAAAGGCCCGTGTAGCGCAGTATATGGGTGATTGGGATATGGCTATTAAAGCCGCTGATGAAGCGCAGGGTATTGGAGGCTTCAGACTGGCAACACCAAGCGAATTTCAGGGTGTATGGGATGATAATGTAGCAGAAGATGTGGAGGTTATCTTCCGCGTTCGTCGCGAAAACGCCACTTTTGGTGATTATTATACACGTGCCAGTAATGGAGATATCTTCTTTCACCCATCCTATGATTTGATGAGCCAATATACCAATGATGATATTCGTTATAAGGTGTATTTTGGGCAGAATGATGATGGAAAAGATTTGGTTGCCAAGCACAATGGTCGCCCCAATGATAAGTCAAATGTGGTTGATTTAAAAGTATTCCGTTTGTCTGAATTGATGTTGATTAAAGCAGAGGCATATGTGAACAAGGAAATGTACACTGAAGCAGAAGCTGAATTAAATGCACTTCGCGCTCAACGTATTGTATCTCCACAAGCACTGGATTTATCTACCAAATCATTTGCTCTTAAAGCTGTTCAGGAAGAACGTCGTCGCGAACTGGCTTATGAAGGACATCGCTTTTATGACTTACGTCGCTGGAACCTTGGCATTGAACGCAGTGCTGAAGATGCACCGGGTAATACGAAAACTACCCTGGAAGCTGGCGATTATCGTTTTGTGTTCCCAATTCCGCAAGAAGAGATTTTTGCCAATGAAAACATGGTGCAAAATACAGGATATAGTAACTAAAGGTTGATTTGTATTAGTCGGTGGGCTCTGGTTACATTGTTGAGCTGTGTAATTATCCCATCGTTTAATCGCTCTAAAAGAACAACAAAAATGAAGAATATATATAAATTATTAGCTGTATTTGTTACAGGATCCATTCTTTTTAGTTCCTGTCGTGAAGTTGAGAAGGCAACATTTAAAGACACAGATGCTTATTTCGCCTTTGAAACAGATAAGTCGTCAATGATTGAGAATGATGTTAGCACCTTGCGTATTCCGGTATCATTGGCAAAGAGTAGTGGGGTGGGTGAAGTAACTTTCGATATTGTTACGGAAGGTTTTGATAATCCTGCTGTTGAAGGTGAAGATTTTACCGTTAAAACCTCAAACCGCACAGTGGCCTTTGAAGGTGATTTTGTTAAAAGTATTGAAATTAAACTGATCGACAACTATGTGCGTGATGGTGATAAAAAATTTAAGCTTATTTTAAAAGACAATAATATTGGTGCTACTATAGGTATGGCCAATAAAGCCAAAACAGAGCATGAAATTACAATCAGTGATAACGAGCACCCACTGGCAGCCTTAATAGGTGTAGACTTTCAGGCTACAGAGCAGTCCATTGCTGAAGATACCGATGGTAACCAGATTGCTCCTTATATATTGCCTATTGAAATTAGGGGGGATACCGTACCTGGTCGCGATGACCGCCTGTTAATTAAGGGACTGTTAGGTGTTAACCAGGAAGTTCGTGTTGAACTCAACATGGAAACCGGTGAAGTCATCATGGAAGATCAGAAATTCTATGATGTTATTGACCCATACTTCGGAATTCCTATCGAACTGACTTTCTATGGTTGGGAATGGTTTGTAACAGAAGATGGCAAAGACGGTATTAAACGATACTTACAGGCTATTGGCACATTTGACCTGGATAAGCAGGAAATAGTATTTGACTCAGGTTATCTGACACAGATTACTGGCCCAAGTACCCATCCATATGTTGGAAAAGCTTATCACATACTCATTGTGGAGCATTGCCGCATTGGCAAAAAGAATTAAAACTCATTTTGATTTCTTAATACTAATCAGGACCACTCTTTTGAGTGGTTCTTTTTTTTGATCTACAATATCCTGACCAAAGTCAACAACAGGGTGTTTGCCTCAATAATGCAAAGCTTCGCTGTCAGAAAGTTCAGGCGGCATTATTTGAAAATACATGAAAGTAAAGCCGTGTTGTTTAGCATAGTAACAAAATGATTGAATATAAAATATGAAAAAAAAAAAAAAAAAAATAACCATTGTATCAGACTTTAATACTATACCGACGGATGGTATTGAGTTTATAACCTTTTTTGATCTGAAGGGCTTTATTTGTCATTATTTGGGAGAACAGATTATTCATCAGTTTGATCAGGTTATTAAGGAAATATCGTTTGAGTATGCCTTTGTTAATATGATCGGAAGAGATTTTTTTATTGTCAGAGAACTCGATTGCTGAGCCTGTCGAAGCATGGTTTAGTTTTTGAAATGAGGTTTTTGATTTGAAATGAATTGTAAATCAGTTATTATGTTAGCTTTATTATGATGTCCCGAAGGGACTAAATGTGAATAACCACCGGTGAAGCCGGTGGTATACTGAATTGAATACATCATCCCTGAAAGAGGTAAACGTATGGGTTATTTACAGAATTATAACTAAACTAGTCTCTATCTAGTCTTAAATCAGCACCATCATCACTCTACTGAATCATTCGCTGAAGAATATAGAAGAATGCTTATTGAGTATTGAGTTGAAATCGATGAACGATA
>JAKSBD010000146.1 GCA_022361295.1 Bacteroidales bacterium | reverse complement strand
TTAATGGAATCAGATTTGCTTTTGTACCCGAAAATTGTGCCATGAGAGTTTATGTCAGATACATTGCAATAATCAGTTTTTTTGTTTTAAGCTCCTTTTCAATAAGAGCTCAGAACGCTCTTCCCAACACATTTTATCAGCTGGGCTGGGATAATGATGTATTTATGATGACTGATTATTACTACACACAAGGCATGTCATTTGGTACTTATCATCCTTTTTTTGAGAACAACCCGGTTAATTTAATATTACTGAGACCAAAAGATTACGATAAGGTGGTATACGGTTTTTCGGGTTTTCAGAAAACTTATACTCCTAAAGATATCAAGAGTGATGAAATTCAATATGCAGATCGTCCATATGCCGGCGTTTTAGTGTTTACATCTCATTCTAGGGCTGCGAATAATGAAACAGGTTGGTTATTTAGTACAGAATTGGATATTGGAGTGATGGGACCGGCATCAGGAGCAGGAAAAGTACAGTATAAATATCATGAATGGTCTGATAATACTTTACCAAACGGGTGGCACCATCAGCAATACAACTGGCCTGTCATAAATTATAATGTTGAGCTGTCGAAACAGTTATACGAAACTAACGGGCTTGACCTATATGCCAAAGGAGGAGCACGCATTGGAACGCTGCATGATGACGCATCTGTTGGTTTACTGTTCAGAGCAGGTAGAATGGGTAGTTATATGGATAATTTAGGTCTGCCTTTGATGAATAACAGTAGTCAATGGCAAATGTATTTTAACACAGAACCAACATTGACAGTGGTTGGGTATAATGCCACATTAATGGGTGGATGGTACCGTAATGAGAAAATCCACTACGTTGAGTTTAGTGAAATGAATAAAATCATAGGTAAGTGGCGCACCGGTATTGGTGTTAGTTACAAGTCATTCGGTATAAATTTCGATGTGTTACTTCAATCTAAGGAGTTTAAGTCAGGAACACACCACTGGTACACTACCACAAGAATGTATATTAATTTTTAATAGAGACAAGACTGTATAAGACTACTGAAGTTCCAATTATTAGCATACCAAGAATTGAAATGAAATCGGGCGATTCATTAGGTAGGATTACCCAACTCAATGTTGCACCAAAAACCGGAATTATAAATTTGTAGATGTTTAAGTCAGATACTTTAATGGTAGGCTTTTGCAATAAGAAAAACCACAATGAAAAAGCTGTAGCCGATAAAAGACTGAGCCAACCTAATGCCATGAAGTATTCAGCCGGGAAATTAAAACCATTAAAAGGTTCTGTAAATAGTGAAAAGAAAAATAGAAACGCTCCGCCAATTATCATTTGTGATGAGTTTAATATGATTGGCGAAATTTTACCGCTGTTTTTACTAACAAACACATTACCTATTCCTGAAGCAATATTAGCTAACACCAGTAGTCCTATTCCAAGTAATTCACTTATGTTTTCAGGTCCGCTAAGACCTTTGGGGATAGCTATTAAAATGATGCCACCAATTCCTGAAGCAATGGTCAGTGTTTTTCTCAGGCTCATTTTATCATTACTCATCATAACATGGGCAGTTAAAGCAGCAAAGAGTGGTTGCGAACCAATAATAATTGCTGCCAAAGCGCCATCAAGCATGTTAACACCCCAATAAAAGAGTGCGTAAAGAATAAATGTTTGAGAGGCTGATACTTTTACAATCAGCCAAAAGTTTTGTTTAATGGAGCTGAAATAGTTGGAAAGTGATTTAACCAAAGGCAAAAGCAATATACCGGAAAAGAAAAATCTCAGACCGGCAAACTGGATGGGAGTTGTATATTGTAAACCTATTTTAATGCCTACAAATGCTGTAGACCAAAGTAGGCAAGCTATAATTGCTAATACGGTATTTGTGATGGTTTCTTTTTGCATAAAGAGCGAAATAAAGGGTGCAAAAATAGCAAGTATTTTTATTCTTTGACCGAAAAGCCATTTGAAGCCTCTATCTTTGCAACATGCAAGTAACACCAAGCGATATTATTTATCAGGATGAGGCCCTTATTGCCGTTAATAAACCTATTGATTTACCGGTTCATAAAAATGATTTTATGCCGGCAGATGCAGAGTATCTGACAAAACAGGTTGGGCAGTTAACTGAACAGCCGGTTTTTCCTGTTCATAGACTTGATTCAAAAACATCAGGAGTTATTGTTTTGGCTTTTTCTCGTGATATCGCTGCGATTTTAGGTAAGCAATTTGAGCAACGAGAAGTTAAAAAGACCTATCTGCTATTAACCAAGGGAATTCCCGGTGAAGGAGTATTTGATAAAGAGGTGTTAATTAAGAAAAAGAAGAAGCGTCAGTCAGCTAAAACGGGGTACAAGACCATCTCCTCCATTGATACGGTGATTAGTTACAAGAAAGAGAAGAATGTATCAATCAGTTTGGTGAAGGCAACGCCCGAAACAGGTCGATGGCATCAGTTACGTCAGCATTTTGCGATGAACCGCACCGATATATTGGGAGACACGCAACACGGTGACTGGACTTTAAACAAGATTATGACTGAATTGACTGGGGTTAAACGATTGCTGTTGCATGCGAATTCATTAGAGTTATTGCACCCGGTGAGTAAAGAAAAAATAAGCCTCGAAGCAAAAATGCCTGAGGCTTTTGGTATTGTTCTTAATCAGCTTTCGGGAGTTCAGTATTCTTTGGTTTAGAGGTTTTTTTGCTGCTTAACGGTGGTTTATACTGGTCAAAGCCATGCCCATAAACAGCCATTACATTTGCCACAGAGATAAAGGCATCAGGGTCGGTCTCTTTTATTATCTGAAACACCATGTGAGATTCTGACTTTTTAACAATGGTAATGATAAACTCTCTGTCGCCTGCATAATAATACCCGCGACCTTTTAAAAAACTCAATCCGCGATTGATTTGTGACGATAGTTTATCTGCAATTTCCTTGGGCTTCTGAGAAATGATAAGAACCTGGACCGATTGTCGCGAACCGGTTAACAGCATATCAGCTATATACGACATCAGGCCTACTACCACAAAACCATATACCATTGTTTCCAATGATTTAAATACAAATATTGAAGAACTGATTATAATGACATCGAGGAACATCATAATACGCCCGGGGCTTATATTGTGATTCTTGTTAATAATCATGGCCACAATCTCAGTACCACCTGTGCTGCCACCCTGAACAAACAAAATTCCTATGCTGGCTCCAACCATACCTCCACCAATTATGGCTGCCATAAATTTATCAGTTACAATGGGTTCAGTAATAAAATAGGGGAATATGGTAATAAAAGCAGATAAGGTTACCAGTGAATAAACAGTTTTAAAGCCAAAACCCTTGCCCAGAATTTTCATCGATAACAGGATGAGAATACCGTTAATCACAAGATTGGTTGGTCCTACAGGTAATCCAAAAACAAAATACAATAAAGAGGAAAGCCCCATAACTCCACCACCTACAATATCGGATGGGATAATAAAGCCTGTCCAGCCAACAGCACTCACCATCAAACCTAATGTGATAATTGCGTAGCTTCTTGTTTCTTTTAATAGTTCTGCTCTGGTCATTTTTTTAAGCATTAAAAAAGGTGCCTGTCTGTCACAAGCACCTTTCTTTAATTATAGTTGTTGTTGTTTTAAAGTGCTTTTTTGTAACAGCGTTTTCTTTTATGCTGAATATGGTCAAATGATTTCCACATCTGTATAGCAACATGATTATTTTCTAACATACCAGTTGTCTCAACATACTTCACACCGTCTTCCTTGGCTGTTTTCCATAGGTCATTCATTAATAGAGCTGCCACACCCATCTTTTGTAATTCGGGTTTAACACCTGTCAGCATCAGGTCCATTTCCTTGGGTTTTTTCAAGGCTTTCATTACGTGCCACCAACCAAACGGTAATAGCTTACCTTTTGCTTTTTTCATGGCTTCAGAAAGTGACGGAAGTGCAATAAGGAATCCTGCTAACTCATCTTCTTTGTCAAGAATAATCTTTACATACCGAGGATTTAGAATAGGAAAATATTTGTTGATATAAAACTGAACCATTTTCTCAGGTAACTGAAACGTACCAAACAGTTCGGCAAAGGCTTTATTGAATAAGGCAAACACCTTTTCTTTATATGGTTCAAGTTCTTTGCTTGAAGTAAAGTTAAGGGCTTTAAGGCCATAGCGCTTAGTGAGCATGTCAGCTACTTTAAATGCTTTCTCAGGCAAGGCATCCGGGAAAGTAATACGGAATTCAATCCAGTCAATTTCTTTCTCATAGCCCAGTGTATCAAAGTGGTCCTGATAATATGCCATATGGTAATCCGAGGCAACAGAAGGTAGCCAGTCATGTCCTTCAATGAGACAGCCCTGATGATCCAGGTTTGAGAAACCTAATGGTCCCTGCAATTCAATCATCCCTTCCGTTTTAAACCATTCCTCAACAGTTTTAAAGAGTAGCTTACTCACTTCTTTGTCATCAATAAACTCGGGACGTGTAAAACGACCTATGTTCTGTCCTTTCTTTTCTATCCACAATGAGTTGATGATACCGCCAATTCGTCCGACACATTTACCGTCCTGATAGGCAACCCATAGTTTTACCTTACAAAACTCATAAGCCGGGTTCTTATCCGGAATAACAGAGTTGAGTTCGTCCTTTTTCATTGGAGGAACCCAATTTTTCTCATTTTTATAAAGTGTATATGGCAGGTTGACAAAGTCATTAAGAGTCTTGTCGTTATTTACCTCTTTTATTACAATACCCATTTCAAAAATAGTTTTGTTTTCGACGCGAAGTTAATACATTAATTTCGGTTAATCCTGATAAATTTCTATAATAGAAATCACTCTTTTCTGTTTTTGAGCATTCATTGTGTATTTTTGAGTATGAACAAAATTATGCAGTTAAAATATTTTAAATCGTGGTTCGCCATTAACCTCTACTTTGCTTTGTTACTTTTTGCTTTAACGCGTATTGGAATGGCAAAGCCAGCTTACGTCGAGAAGTTGTACTCAGAAGGTTTATATCCCGTTTTAGCCAATGGACTTGCATGGTTTAGCAATGTTTTTCCTTTTTCGACAGATGATATCCTTTATGCGACATTGATAATTTATTTGCTGTTTAATCTGTTATTGTTGGTGGTTCGTCGATTGTCATTTCGCCGTTTTTCAGCACGAATAATCATATTAATGGCTATTGTTTATAGTAGTTTTAACTTGTTGTGGGGATTTAACTACTACCGTGAGGATATTAATTCAAGGCTCAATATGCCTTCTGCAAAAGCCGATGTGGAGGAGTTGATGAATGCTTTTCATTCCCTTGTTAAAAAAACAAATGCTTCATACACGCCCATTTATGCCGTTGATAAGGATGAGGTGTTACAACTGACAGTAGAAGGGTTTCAAAATCAAGCAGATTTTCTAAAAATTGATAACAAGCTATTACGAACAGTACCAAAGTCCATATCGTTAAGTCGATTGTTTGGGGCTGCCACTATATCGGGCTATTACGGACCTTTTTTTAGCGAAATTCATTTGAATGATTATTTATTGCCAATAGAATATCCGCAAGTGTTAGCGCATGAAATGGCCCATAAACTAGGTATTACCAGCGAAGCGGAGGCGAACTTTTACGCCTGGCTGGTTTGTTCAGAGTCTGATGATAAGCGTTTGGTATATAGCGCAAATTTATACCTGATGCAGTATTTTGTTTATGAATGTTATAAACATGAAGGATTCAGAGAAATTGTTAAAGATATTCGTTATGAAGTACGTCATGATTTTTATAAGTCGCATTATCACTGGATGGCATTGATGAACAAAAATGTGGAAATGGTGGCTGCAAAAGTCAATGATGCCTATTTGAAAACAAATAATGTTGAGGCGGGAATAGAAGACTATGAGGGAGTGGTTAAGCATGTAATGGATTATCTACTGTTGGAACAAAGAGGTCAATAGTTAAAATTAGATTTGACTAAGGTTAACTTATTGTTGATAAAGGATTAAAGGCTTATTTATTTGCGTTCTATTTTTGTAAAAATAAAACTGGACGACATGAATAAACCGGAAGTAATCAATTATCAGGGAAGGCGAATATTCTTTATGGACTTTAGAGGAATGAGGGAAATTTCTGAGATTGAAGAATTAATAAAACAGAGCAAGGATTATATCAGGATGCAGCCTGAAAAATCAGTTATTTCACTGACAAATATTGAGGGCATGCATTTTAATGCAGAAATTAAAAATATCTTTTCGGAATTTATTAGTGGTAATAAGCCTTATGTGAGCCATGGGGCAGTGGTTGGAATTTCTGGTTTACAGCGCATTGTTTATAATGGTATTATGAAAATTACCGGTCGCGATTTGCGTTCATTTGAAACGCTTGACCTGGCCAAAGAATGGTTGATTTCGAAGAATTAAAAAAGTTTGGTCATAAGCTTCAGTAATCAGGTTGTTCTTGTTTATTCTTTTTTTTAGAATACATAGAAAGAATTATTGATTGATAAAGTCATTTTTATTCTAAAAAATATCATCTTTGCCAAGATAATATTGAGACGGGAAAATGCTTAACACTCGATTTATTCTATTGGTACTTGGGCTGCTTTTAGTAGTCGAAGGTGTATTTATGCTTTTATCGGCCGGCGTAGCATTACTTTATGGTGAATATGATTTGCCATATCATTTAATTTCGGCGGCTGTATGTATTGTAATTGGAGGAACCACTGGCTTTTCATTGCGAAAAGCACCTAAAGACATTGGTAAACGGGAAGGATATCTTATTGTAGCACTGGTTTGGATTGTTTTTTCTTTTTTCGGTCTGTTGCCATTTTGGTTAAGTGGTGCCATTCCATCTTATACTGATGCATTTTTCGAGACCATTTCTGGATTTACAACTACCGGTAGTAGTATATTAAATGATATTGAAGCATTGCCTCATGGCCTGTTGTTTTGGCGCAGCCTTATACAATGGCTGGGCGGAATGGGTATTATTGTTCTTTCATTAGCCATATTGCCGGTTTTAGGAGTAGGGGGTATGCAGATGTTTATAGCAGAAGTGCCCGGACCTGCGCCAGATAAACTCCATCCACGTATTACAGAAACAGCCAAACGCTTATATGGTATTTATGTCTTGTTTACCTTTGTGGAAGCTGTGTTGCTTGTTATTGGAGGGATGACTCCTTTTGATGCTATTTGTCACTCATTTACAACCATGGCAACTGGGGGTTATTCAACAAAGCAAGCGAGTGTAGCTTATTTTTCATCGCCATATATCCAGTATGTAATCATCCTGTTTATGTTTATTGCCGGGGCGAATTTTACTTTATCTTTCAGTGCTTTGCGTGGTAAGTTTCAAAAAGTAATAAAGGATGAGGAATTCCAGGCCTATGCAGGAATTATAATTGGTGTCAGTGCCCTTGTTGCTGCTGTTTTATACTTTACTAAAGGTGCTGCCGGTCTGGAGCAGGCGTGGCGTGACGGGTTGTTTCAGGTTGTTTCTATCATAACCACAACCGGATATGCTACGGCAGATTACCTGATGTGGGTGCCTTTTTTAAGTATTGTTATTTTCTTGTTGATGTTTACCGGAGGTTCGGCTGGTTCAACGGGGGGAGGTATTAAAATTGTGCGTATTGTACTGTTGATGAAGAATAGCTTTTTTGAGCTAAAACGGCTGGTCCATCCTAATGCAGTTATACCTGTTAGGTATAATAATCGAGCTGTCAACCAGGGTATTATT
>JAKSBD010000427.1 GCA_022361295.1 Bacteroidales bacterium | reverse complement strand
GAACGGTTTAGTACACTTCGGCAAATGCAAGAAGCTTTGAAATACCTAAAATTGTTCACTCAATTTACAAAAACACCATAGTAACGTCAAGTGTAAATATATCCAATATTTATTTTAATGCATTTTTATTCAATTTGTTATGTGGTTGTTGGTGAACAGTGGAGGAGTATGGATTGTTCACTGGAGAGCTCCCATATCAAACGTGTTTGTTTGGGTATTTATGGATTGTGCAAAAATAAAAAAGACCGTAAATCGTCTGATTTACAGTCTTTTGGTACAATTTGAGAATTGTAATGCGGAGAGAGAGGGATTCGAACCCCCGGTACCTCGCGGTACAACGGTTTTCAAGACCGCCGCATTCGACCACTCTGCCATCTCTCCAGTAATTGTGTTGTGCATTTCCTTAAATGCGGGTGCAAATATAGATATTTAAAATAACGATGCAATACTTTTCAATTAAAAAATCAATCTTTTTTTCATTTTAATTTTAGGTGAAGATAATATGTCTTCTAAAGCCCCATTTTTATTGGACTTTTTCCCCTGAACATTTGGTAAACAGCGGAAATACTATATATTTGTAGAGGAAAGTTTAAGAATTAATTTAGTTTAACCCTGAAATTAAAGAGTATTATGAACAAGGCTCAATTAATTGATGCAATTGCTGGCGAAGCAGAATTAACAAAAGCTGATGCAAAAAAAGCTTTAGACGCATTTATTAAAGTAACTGGTAATGCATTAAAAGACGGTGGTCGTGTTGCTTTAGTAGGTTTTGGTTCTTTTGGTGTATCTGAAAGAAGCGCTCGTACTGGTAGAAACCCACAAACTGGTAAGGAGATTGAAATTCCTGCTAAAAAAGTTGTTAAATTCAAAGCAGGTAGCGAATTAAGTGACGCTATCAACTAAGAAATTACAACCGTAAAATATTAAGAGAGTGCTTAGGCACTCTCTTTTTTTGTCTATTTTCGCCAGCAAATTGATTAATAACCTGAGGGCGAAATTAAATGTCGAATTCAGGGTAATATCGATTGGCACATAAAATGGTACAACTAGTATGATTAACGAACTAATTAGCTTTCTTGAGCAATTCTCAACAGAAGAGCGACGCGAACAACTGTGGCAGGTGGCCAATGACCGAACCAGGTATGTAACTGTTGTTTTGGAAGACATTTACCAAACACAAAATGCCAGCGCCGTTCTGCGCTCTTGTGATTGTTTTGGCATACAGGATGTACATATTATCGAAAATCAAAATACCTTTAACATCAATCCGCAGGTTGTTATTGGAGCAACCAAATGGCTCCACCTGCACCAATATAACGAGGAGACTAATAACACACGTTCGTGCCTGCGTCAATTAAAGGCAGATGGCTACAGAATTGTTGCCACAACACCTCATCGCGATGATGTTAATCTTAACGACTTTGACTTAAGCAAAGGCAAAACAGCTGTTGTTTTTGGAAATGAAAGAGAAGGTATCTCTGACATTGTTATGGAAGAAGCAGATGAATTTATGAAAATTCCAATGTACGGATTTTCCGAAAGCTTAAATATTTCTGTTTGTGCAGCCATAACATTACAACACTTTTCAAACCAGCTAAAGCATACTGAAATTACTGCAAAGTTGCCACAGAAACAGCTAAATGAGCTATACCTCGAATGGTTGAAAAAGTCAATTAAAAAAAGCGACTTGCTAATTGATGAATTCAATAAAAGAAACAATACTAGTTTTTAAGTGTTATTTTTTCGATAGTATACAGCTAATAATGGCGATATTTTTTTATTTTTGAAGAAAATCAGATTCTATGAATTGCATTATTATTGATGATGACAAACTCTCAACAAAGATTATTCAGGAATTTGTTGAGAAAACGGATGACTTGAATCTGGCGGGGACATTTGATAGTGCGGTGAGTGCCATTAATTACCTGTCTAAACAAGATATTGAAACGATCGACCTCATCTTTCTGGATATTGAAATGCCGGAAATGAGTGGTATCGATTTCCTTAAGTCACTTGATGAATTACCGCAGGTTATCGTATACTCTTCACAAGAAAAATATGCAATAGATTCCTACGAATATAACGTAACCGACTATCTGCTTAAACCAGTACAGTACGGCCGTTTTATTAAAGCAGTGAAGAGAGCACGTGAGCGTGTTGACGAAAAAGAATCGATAACTCGTGAAACCAACGAAATATTCGTTAAAAATAACAGTTCACTTGTCAGAGTAAAGTATGACGACATTCTTTGGATTGAAGCCCTTGAAAACTACGTTGTACTCAATACATTTAAAGATAAGTTTACCATTCACTTTACAATGAAAGCGATTTCTGAAAAGATGCCACCTGAGCGCTACGTAAGGGTGCACCGGTCATTTATCGTTAACATCAATAAGATTAAAGTGATCGAAGACAATTCTGTTATTATTAATTACGAAGGCGGTTCAAAGATTATTCCTATCGGAAAATCTTATAAGGACAAACTTATGGATGATATCAATCTTATAACACGATAAAAAAAAAAGACCGTTTAAAACGGTCTTTTTTTTTATCGTGTTATAATTAATCATCATCATCATCCCGATCGAAATGCGTTACATTACTTACTTCGCTATTGTAGTAATAAATAATCACATCGGCCGTATCTCTTAAAAAATTAATTTTTCCAACCTCAGCCCTGTGAATATTCAGGCCCGTGCGCTGCTTAAGATCATCAAGCATTTCGTTGTATTTCTCAGGTGTAATCAGCTCAATTTTCTCATATACTACAAGCTTGCTCGATTCATGCTTAAGTAACCATACTCTTTCCAAACCATAGGTAACACCAATTACCAATGCATTGGTCAGAACAAGTTCGGCCACACTCACATCGCTACCACTTAAAGCATTAATAACCGACACCCCGATGGTGATAAACAGATAGGTCATCTCCTTAATCGGAATTTGAGTGGTACGGTATCTGATAATGCCAAAAATAGCGAACAAGCCCAAAGCAAATCCCAATTGCAGATTAACACTTTCAAGAAGTATACAAAGCAGGAATACAATTGTACTTATAAGTAAAAAAGTAAACAGGTAATCTTTCCGTCGTGCCTTCTGGTAATATAAAACGCGCACTAAGATTAAGGCAACCAGCAAATTAAAGGAAAAACGAATAATCAAAAGCATCAGGCCATCCAAGTTTATCAGGCCTTCGTTAAGAAAATTAACATCCATAAAAGGGCAGATTTATTTAGAATTCAACTTCAATATTGCTAATCTAGTGAATATTCGTGTTACTAACACAAAAGATCTGCCCCAAAAATTAAGCTGGATGTGTTTGATTAATCCTTTACTTTTTTTCCTTTCCACCACGATGCCAGCGATGAACCTGTTATATTCATCAATGGACCAAAGACTGCAGGTGCAAGGCCTACAGTAGCCACCTTCCCCATCTGCAAAGCCAGCCCCGATGCCAGGCCACCATTTTCCATTCCCACCTCCAGGGCAATGGTGCGGCAATCCTGCTCTTTAAGCCGTAATAATTTACTCGCCGTATAACCAAGCGTATAACCCAAGGCATTGTGCAGCAGACAGGCTATTACCAACAGAAATCCAACATCCAGCAAGCTATCACGTCCTGCTGCGGTAATAACCACAATAATAACGGCAATGCCAAGCATGGACACAAACGACAAAATACGATTGATAAAGTCTTTATCTTTTTTAATGATGTATTTAAACACTACGGCGAGTATAACAGGCAATGCGACAAACATGATGCTGTCATTTATAAATATACCGTAGAAGGCACCAGGATCACCCCAGGCGTTTAATACACTCTTAATGGCCACAATCAGTAAGTAGGCTCCTATCTGCATCAGCTTGCTTCCAACCTTCGTATTATCGAAAGCAAACAAGTTAAAGAGTAAACCTGCACAAATTGGTAATATGACCATATTAAAAATGCCACTCATCATATCCAGTACATCAATACTCACCATTTCAGAAGCCAGCAGCTTCATCAACAAGGGCGTCATAACAGGTGATAATAGTGTAGCAAAGGCGGTTAATGTAACCGATAAAGCCAGGTTAGCCTTTGCTATAAACGACATTACATTAGAGGCCAGTCCGCTTGGTGATGAACCAACCAATATGATACCTGCGGCAATCTCCGGCGGGAAACCAAAAGCATAGGCTATTGAGAAACCAATAACAGGCATAATGGTAAATTGACAGATAACCCCAATAATAACGCCTTTGGGCATTTTCACCACTCCGGCAAAGTCATTTAAGCTCATTTGTGAGCCCATACCAAACATGATAATCTGCAAAAGGGGAACAATCAATCCCTTGGTATTAAAATGGCCAATACTTAAAAAATACTGGGGGTAAGACAAAGATGCTATAACAGCAGCCAGAATCCACAGAGAGAATGAAAAACCGCTTAACACCTTCACTCTCTTAACTAAAAACGCCAGAATACCTACTCCTCCAATTAAGAAAACCGGTGCCGGACCGGCATGGCCAGTACTAAATAAAACGATAGAAATGAGCACAGCAAATAAAGCGCTTACAACAAAAATAATTCTCATAACGATTAATTAAAATGTGTAACGTTTATCTTGAAGGAGCCATAAAAATACAGGTTTTTATTGAAGTAAATGCTTGTTTCTGACATTTAATGAATGAAAACAGGCCTTTCACATGTCATAGGGTTATCTCGTAACAGTTCATTTGACAAAATTCAAGATCTTAAGGTTTAAAAAAAACTTAAGATCTCTATCCCAAAGCATACTCGCCTATCAATTGCCGATTTGGCAAACTTTCAAATATTTATCTCTTTTGACGCTGTGGTCGTTTCTTTTGCTGTGTTTTTATCCAGGCTTCATACTGCCCTACCTGCTCTTTATTCAGCTCGGCTTTAACAGATGTTTCCAAGTCCGATTTTAGTTTGTCCATTTCCTCACGTGGCGGACGACTATTACCAGACATCTTCTCCTCCACTTCTTCAAAGTGTTTTGTATACAGTTCAAAAATGGCTTCCTCCTGATCTTCTGATAATGATGCCTGCTCACTTAATTCGGCCACCATCTTTTTAATCTGTTTGGCTCCGGGTATTGGCGGCGGACCTTGCTGACCACCTCTTTGTCCTCCTTGCGGCTGTGCCACAATAATTCCTCCAACTAAAAAAAAGGCGATGACTAGTATTGACTTCAATGCTTTCATAAGTTCATGTTTTAATGTTGTTTATATATTCTATTCCAGATGAATAATCTGTTTCAAATGTATTTATGAAGCATCTTATGGTGAAATTCAATCAACGGACAGAAGGTTTTTATCTATGAAATGACACCTACCTTCTATCTGCCAAATAAATTAATTCTCAGAAAACATAAGCATCTACCCATTGTACAAAATCACATCTAATCCTGCATCTTACGCCACACATTAAGTCCTATGTCTGGACTCTTAGATCTTGTGTCTTGTGTCTCAATTTCAATACCTCACTCCCGTCAGTTGTTCTGATAAATCCCACAGTTTCCTGGCGGGCTCTTCCAATTGGGCAATTTTACTGGTTTGTACCTTAACCGGATAACCTTTGAATTCAAGCATACCTTTAGGCCCAAAGAAGTCTCTATTTTCAGCCTTGTCATCGAAAGCAGCTCGTAAAGTGGGTAATACGCCCATGTCGGCTTGCTGCGAAAAGATCGGATTTAACAGACTGGCAAAACCCGAATGACGTTGCAGATCGGTACTTGTCCATCCCGGGTGAGCCAAAGTTACACGGGGTGCCGACTCATCATGACGATACCTGTTAACCATCTCATAAGCAAAATACACATTGGCCAGCTTACTGTCACTGTATGCCCGTGTTGTTTTATACTTACGTTTTTCCCAGTTAATATCGTTCAACTCAATGCCATTGGTCATTTTGTGGGCAATGCTGGAAGTTACAACTACTCGCGATTGTGGCGTATTTTTAAGCACATCCATTAAATGACCGGCCAATGCAAAGTGTCCCAGGTGATTGGTTCCCATCTGTATTTCAAATCCATCTTCAGTTGTTGCAAAGGGACAAGCCATAATACCGGCATTGTTAATCAACACATCCAGGCGATTGTATTTATCCTTAAACGATTTGGCAAACTGCTCAACCGATTTAAGACTGCTCAAATCCATCTTCATCACTGAGGTATTGTTATTGGGATAAGCTTTCGTTATCTCATGAAGCACGTTATGCCCCTTTTCCATATTTCGAACAGCCATAATAACCGTTGCATTTTTAGCACTCAGTACTTTAGCAGCCTGCTTGCCCAGTCCACTGGTTGCCCCGGTGATAATTACCACTTTTCCCGATTGGTCGGGAATATTGTTTTCGTTCCATTGTGTTGTAGCCATAATTACTGGTTTTAAATGACGAATACAAAGTTGCAGCCTGAAACTCAAGAAAATGTATATAAATTACGGATGCTTGTATCGAAATTACTGATTTGGTATTTTGCTGTTCTACATTGGTTTCAATTTTCTACAAACATACATTCTGAAACAGGCGAAGTCAATTACAGTGATTGCATTGTAATTTGAAAAAATCACAATACACTCACCTACTGAAATATAGCGATTCCATCATGCAATTTCACCTAAGAACACTAACCAATAGACGTTAGCAAAAAGGGCGTTTTCGTCGAAAAACACTAAAAAACAGCCTAAAATGAGGCATTTTTAAGCCAATTTGCATGTTTATCGACCCTTTTTCGACCCTCTTACCTACCCGATTTGGATCAGCTTCGGTAGTTGTTCGGTATTTTATCGGCTACGCGCGTAGCGAACAATTGCCGAAGGATTACCGAACAAGTGCCGAACAGCTGCCGAAGGTGGGTCGAGCCTGTCCCGAAGGTGGGTCGATGGAAGCAGCAATAATTACCGAAGAAGTAAGGTTGAAAACCTAACTTCGTACACGTTTTTCTCAAATTATAATTTTAGTTCACCCCCTATGGGGATGATACACACGTATTGATTATCCCACCGGCTTCGTCAGTGGATAATCACATTGTGCTCCTTTAAAGCAATGCTTTCTATGAATATGATATTTAAAGAAGAATACTCAATTCTTCTTTATTCCAATGTCCTGAAGGGACATAACATGAATAACCATCGGTGAAACCGGTGGATATGTGACCCCTACTCCGCCACAGCCCTGAATGGGCTGAACTACTAGTGTCATGTATACATAAATTAAAGCACCCGCTCAAAGCCCTGCCGGTTCATCCAGTGCTGCTCATTGGCCATATGGACAATCTGCTGAATACGCTCGTTAAATTCTTTCCTTATTCCATGTTCATCGACGTACTGAAGCGCTTCTGTAAAGGCTTTCAGCATGGCCTTGTAAAAAGTTTCCTGCCTGACATAATTCTCTGATGAGTAGGTTTGTGCAATTTCAATATGGTAAAACATAACATCAGCCACAAGGGATGGCTCAACACCCAATCGATTAAAATGACGAATATACTTTTGAGCTACCGATCGCCTCATTTTGGCTTTGCGTCTGCTAACCGGAAAATACTCCTTTGAGATCTTTAGCTTACATTCTTCCATCAGCTTATTTTCTTTAGGGTTGAATGCAAAATCGTAGTATTCCTTTACCTCCTTAAAACGTGTATATAAATCAATAATCTGGTCCTCCAGCTGTTCCTTATCCAGTTCGTGAAGGTATAGTTTCAGGTCTTTCTTACTCATGGGGTAAAAATAGTGATTAATAATTGGTTGTTTGCCACAAAAAAATCGGATTTCCTGGAATGAAAAAGGCCCCATTCCTAAGAATGAGGCCAGAAGTTAAAAAACTCCCCCTAATGAAACTTTGTTATACCAATTTCATTTTGAACTGAGCTTTAAATTATTTTTCATATTTTGGGTTTAGTCAAGGCGAATTATTGCGATAAATGAAAACAGAGCTAAGCTTGCTTAGGCTATGTTGAGTGAAGCAATAATCATTAAGAAAAATTGAGGCATAGCCATAGCTACGGCGATATTTTTCAACGATGAATAAAGCCTAAAGAATAAAATAATAAGGCTCATTTCAATGTGATATTGGTATTATACAGCCTTTATAAGTTCAGTTCCGCCATTTCCGCCTTATAACGGTCTATTGCTTTTAGACCACGTTCTCCCTGCTCTTTAAATAACTCAAATGCCTCCATATAATAAGCTTTGGCCTTAGCCTTTTCGCCAACCTTGGCCATTAATAAACCGAAATCGGTGCACACATATGCATTTTTGTATTTGTCGTAAGCTATCTGATTAAAGGGGATGCATTTTTTTAATTGTGCAACAGTCGGGTTCCCTTTTCCCATATCAAGAATACGGCGCGCTGGCATCAAATAGTCAATGGCTCCCGGTGCCTTATTAAATGACAAAAACAATTCATATTTTTCAATAAACGCATCATAATCCTTTTGTCCGATAGCATATTCCATATCTCCTTTAGCTGTCAGAAAAGGAATGGCTGGTAACACTGATTCATCGTTAAAAGCATAAGCCGACTTCAGACTACCGGAAATATCATTTATATAGCGTTTATAATTTTCTTTTTGGCCTTCATATGCCGATTCTTCAATACTACTATAATTGACATACATCAGCAGGTCTGCCAGTGTCTTTTCGTCAACATTAGCAGCAATGGCTTCATAGTTATTTATCAGATATTCAACCAGAGCATGTCCCCTTCGGATACCTTGCTGGTGGTATATTTTGCTCAGTAATGACAGGTCGCTGGTATTAGAGAATTTTTCAGGCTTACGCTGCAGATACATGTCACACGCTTTATTATAGCGTGCATAGGCGTTCTCTGATTCGTTCTTATCACTTATACCGGATGCCCAATCTCCATACTGAGATATAAGAATATATAAAACAGTATCTGAGCAATCACCTTTGTCAAAGGCAATTATTGCACGTTTGTACTCTGCCAGTATATCCTCACCCAAAGCTGCGCGACCAATTTTGAGAAATGTTTCGACAGGCATGGCTCCACCAGACTTATAAATCAATTCACCATCACCATTCAAAAACAGATAGGCAGGATAGCCTTTAACCTCATATTTTTCTGCCAACTGCGGACCATGATAGCTCACGTTTTCGGCATCTAACTTATAGGAAATAAAATGGGTGTTATAGAAGTCTCCAACCTCCTTAAGTGGAAAAATATTTTTGCTCATTTGTTTACATGGCCCACACCAGGTTGTATAAACATCTACAAATACGATTTTATTTTCACTTTTTGCTTTCTGCAGAACTTCAGACAACTGCCCTTTCTCAAATTGTATACCCTGCGCCATCAGGTTACCTGTCATCAACAGCGTAACCATAGTAATCAATACCGTCTTCATCTTCTTATCCTTAAAAACCAAATATCTGTTCTAATTGCTTATCAAGTTCTTCTCCGTGTAACATCTTGGATACAATCAAGCTGTTAGGATCAATCAATATGGTTGACGGCAGATGAGTAAAACCATACATTTTTATTACCCTGCCACCGCGGCTGCCGGAGAAATCCTCCTGAACATTTAACCAGGGAAGATTATCTTCATCAAGGGCTTTAAACCACATTTTTTCATTAGGATCATTGGCTATACCAAGTATTTCAAAACCCTTTGCGTGATATTTCTGATATAACTCTTTCATATGAGGAAACGATTTACGACATGGCTTACACCAGCTGGCCCAGAAATCAATCAACACATATTTCCCCCTTAAATCGGTAAGGCTTATTTCATTCCCCTCCCTATCCTTGAGCGTAAATTCCGGAGCTACTTTACCCGGAGCAATGCTTTCGCGGATTTTTATTTCATTTATTACTTCTGCTACATTAGGGTGTTGCTGTATCTGAACCGGCATTGATTTATAAAGCGTCAGGACCTCAGCATCTGTGGCGGGTTGTTTAATTGAAAATATCACTTGAGTAACAAAGAATTGATCAATATTATCTTCTAACAGTGCCTTCTGATTGGTCCACACTTCTTTGAAGTACTCCACACCAGCTACCTCATATTCAGCCTTTACGTCCTGAAACTGATCCCTTGGTACCGAAATCATTTTATGACGCAGATCAAGCACATGCTTATAACGAGGCTGCTGTATCAGCTCTTCTGAAAAATTAAAATACCGATTCTGTAGCTCATGGTTTATTCCACCAGACAACTCAATGGTTTGAAGATAGCCGCGCTCGGCTTTATTAATATCTGCTTTTAAGGTCAAGAGGCCATTTTCAAGTATAGCATCCATTATTACCTGTTCATTCAGCAAGGTCAATCGGTAATTATCCGTTTTAATTGAATCTCTGGAATAGTAAAACGCTCCTTCACTGACTTCAATCGTATCAATGACTCCACTTTTATTTGTGATAATCAATTGATCGTTGTTAACGCCCATTCTTTCACCCCTGAGCACAAACATCTCTTTTTCATTGCATGCCATAGCCAGACACGCAACAAATATTATTATTAATAATCTCATCATCTCGTTTTTTTATAATAATTAAGGGGCACAAGGCCCCTTACATCTATTAAAGACCCCTTTCGTTCTGAATTAACTTATCATTCAACTTCATCACTTTGGGAGGAATTGCAAATACATAATTAGGCGATTCCGGTGTTAAGGTATAGGTGGTGCCTTCAAACTCACGTGTAACTGTAACACCTAAACGTTTCATATCCCACCAGCGCATGGCACTATAGCGCAACTCCAATTTACGTTCCTTCATTACTGACGCCAGTACATCAGAATCGTCGAATGTAGCTCCGGTTTCGTAACGGTTGTTACGTAACAAATTAAGATACTCCAATGCTGTAGATTCATCGGGTGATGACTTCTTCATTAAGGCCTCACAGTAGTTAAGAATAGCCTCAGGAACAGTCAGAGCGGCATCAGCCGAATAGCCCATATTAACGATATAAAAATGACCAACCGGAGGCATACCTATCATGGTTGGGTCCTGAGCGAAAAACTTCTTACGAAAATCATTATCAGCATATTCATTATAGGCATTATTGTCGTAAAAAATGTGCGCTCCTTCACTTGATGCCATGCCATAAACAGACTCCAGGCTTGTAAAAGCATATGGGTTATAACCGCGTAATCCGGCAATTGGTAACACTGGGTGATTTTGCTCCACCTCGTTTAAATTATATAGAAAACTATAAGCATCTAAAGTCTGCCGTGCATATTGGGCGGCCTTATCATAATCCTGCTGATACAGGTAGATACGTGCCAACAAAGCATATACAGCTGCTTTGCTTTGAAATGTACGAATGGATACATCGTCGGGTAAATCAGCCACACACGCATCCAGGTCATCAAAAATTTGCTGGTAAACCTGCTGAACTGTTGAACGTGGCTCCTGATTTTCCATGTCATAAGTAAGCAAGATTGGTACACCTAAATCCTTTGATGCAGTTGAGGCATTGTAGTGCTTAGCGTATGAGTTAACAAGCACAAAATATGCGTTAGCCCTGGCGAATAAAGCCCTTGCTTTGGTCTCTGCTGCATCATACTCATTACCAGGCGTTGCCGTATCTATATTTTCGAGTACAAAGTTGGCTATTCCAATACATTGATACAATGAATTCCAATGCGGATCATCAGTCACTTCATCATATGGATAGTCGGCCCAGGTATATTTGGCAATCTGAATACCATCCATTAAGAATGAGGCCCCCCACACCTGGTCAGTAACATGGTTAAACGCTCCTCCGTGACCATTGAACTCACCTGTTACATTAAGCATTTCAGCCAATTGATCTGTATTCTCCGGTATGGCCTGCCCTTTTGGCAAAACATCTAAATAATCGTCACTACAGCTTACAAATAAAGCCAATAGCAGTATGTATAATAATATCTTCATGACTTCTTTTCTTAAAAATTAAAATCGGGCATTTAGTGTAAACGTGTAGGTTTTATAAAGCGGGAACGCTCCAACTGGTGTCAAACGGTCATAGTCTGATGCAGACCAGTTCCATAAGTTCTCAATATTGGCATTTAACGTTAAGCCCTTTACTACACTGCTATTAATTAGTGATGTAAAATCATATCCCAGATTAATACTTCGTAATTGTATATTGCTGGCATTTGTTATGTTCCAGTCACCATTTACATGCGCTTCAAAAGCTGTACGATCGCTTACAACTTCTTGCTTTGGAATATTGGTATTGGTATTTTCGCTTGTCCAGGCATTGGTTAAAGCTGCAACCTGTGGTGCCTGTTTAAAGGTGTATATTCCATTCAGTTGATTACCATCATACATTCTTACTTTGTGACCAAATTCATAGGTAAAGAACACTCCCATATTCCAGTTTTTATAATTAAACTGATTGTTGAAAGAACCAAAAACAGGAGGTGTAGTACGATAAAAGTCAAGGTCATCTGCTGTAAAAGTAGCGAAATCACTTCCCGGCACAACCGTTCCGTCTTTTTTGGTAATCATATAATTACCATCCTCATCAATATGTGAATTTACTGCATGTACAAAGTCAATTGGCTGACCTATAACATATGAGTCGTCTCCTTCAAGTTGAGTTAAGTCAGTAGTTGATTCATCCATATCAGTAATCTCGTTGTAATTATACGAGAAATTGAGGGTCGCATCATAGCTAAAATCTGCTTTATTAATGATGTTGCCATTCAATGACAGATCAATACCGTGGTTCATAATCTCACCATTATTGGTAAAATAACGTGTATATTCATCGGTAGGAAAACCATTGGTTGGATCCAGCTGTGTTAAAGCCAACACATCTTTAGTGGTGATATGATAATACTCAATTGATCCACCAAGTATATTAAACAATCGGAAATCAAAACCTGCATTAAAACTATAAGACTTTTCCCAGCCCAGCAAAGGATTTTCAGGGTTACGAATGGAATTGGATTTATATCCGGTCCAGAAGTCATATCCGCTTTCAACAATCAGATAGGGACTTGTCAGTTTATCTACTCTTCCTGATAAACCGTATGATGTTTTAAACGCTAAATAATTGAGCCATTCCGAATCCATAAACTGCTCTTCTGAGAGTGTCCATCTGAATCCACCAGACCATGATGGCTGCTCACGGTATTCAGCTGACTGGCCAAACAGGTTGGTTTCATCTTTACGCCAGCTACCAAAAATATTATAGCGGTCTTTGTAGCTCAGGCTGGCCGTAAAATAAACCGACTGATAACGATTGAGTTCTTCAGAGCGATTGGGCGAGTGTTCGTTGGCATTGTAGCGTACCCAATTGCCATAAATATTACCAAACT
>JAKSBD010000131.1 GCA_022361295.1 Bacteroidales bacterium | reverse complement strand
GTATTCAAAGGGTTAATAAGATGGATTATGGAATAAAGTCATTCCTTCCATTAACCGCTTGTTCAGCGGCATTATTTTTACTTATAGAGGTGTTCTTTCCCTGGGAAGAGGCTTTTAAAGATTCTTTTTGGATTTCGCTGATACTACTCACATTATTAAGCCTTATAATCTTTGTTTTTTTATCTAAAGGACCACGTCTATGGTTTGAACACAAATGGTCATTTCACAAGAAATTTTACGCATATGCATTAAGTATGATACTTACTTTCGTCGTGGTTCCTCTATTTATTTTATACATTACCGTGTACCATCAGGAATCTACATTGTATTACATGCATCAACAGCGGGCTGTTGCAGATAAATATATTGAACGTAAAAACGCATTCACAAACACTACTGATGATGCACTTAATCTTTTAAATGATAAAGGACATCATTTCAGAAGTTTCCATAAAATGGAAATACTGAAGGATACCAGCAAAGTTTCATGTATCAAGTGGGATATGCCAGTAACTAAAAACTTTGTTAAGATATTTGGTCAGGCAAAAACCAATATGTTCTTTATAAATAACTTAATTGAAGACAGAGGTAATCGTAACAAAGCTACTTATTTCAATTCTGAAGATGCCAACGCTACCTACCACTATGGTCATACTGACTCCAGCCTTATACTTAGAGTTAAAAAAGGAGGAATTCCGCATAATAATAAATTGATATATGTAACTATAGACAAGCCAAAGCTCACCAACATATGGAAACGCTACCTTGGTTTTGTTTATGGTATCACAATTATTGTAATATTGTTTTACATCTATTTCCCAAAAATCAGCCATTTTTTGTTTCCACATATCAAATACAATCAACAACTGTTTCCATTATCCCAAAGCACTCGGTTAATACCATTTCCTAAAACAGGAGACAGACGTTACATTGTTACCTTGCCTGACAAAGTTTTTTACGATAAATGTCTGGCCAACAACAATAGTGTTCTGTATCGCCTGCATCAACCGGCTGGTTGGAAAAGCTTTATAAACGACAGAAAGAGTTTTAATCATCGCTACCTGTTTATTGATCACATGAGCTTTACCAGCGTGGATAATTTGACTGCCTTCGTTAATCGACTTGAAGAAATGCTGGATTGCGATAAAAAATGCAGCGTTAATATAGTTTGTTTTCGTATCCCTAAAGTACTTGTGCAGCATATTCGCGATACACTAATTGACAACTGTACAACACCTGATAATTTGTTAAAATTGGAATCGGCCCTACGCCGCCTCGTCAATGCGCTGGCCTATTTCTCCATGAGTTATGTGCCTATCAATCAACAACCAATAGCTGATAAATTTAAGATACAAAGCTACCCTGAAAACCAGGAATGGCTTGAGGAAGAACTGTCTGGCAATGCTATGTTGGAAAGTAAGGTTACGATATTCGAAGAACGAAAGGATACAATTGGACGCAATGAATTAGAAAAGCATGTTAATGAAGACAATATATATCAGGGATACCTTATTAACAGAACCTACTATCAAAAAATATGGGATAGTTGTAATGATGAAGAGAAATCAATCTTATTCGACATTGCAGCTGACTATGTGATCAATCTTCATAAGAATGGTTTTGTAAATATTCTTCTCAATAAAGGCTTAATTTTATATAAACCCTATCTGGATATTTTTAACCATGGCTTCAGGTTGTTCGTGAAACGACAGGACGTTGAAGTAAATTCTATTAATGAGAAATTAAAAGCGACGAATAAAAATGGATGGAGTAACTATAGCCTTCCAATTAAATTACTTGGGGTTGCTATCGTCGTATTTCTTATAATTACGCAACAAGAATTTTTAACAGGTATCCAATCAATTATTATATCAATTGGAGCCATTCTTAGCTTTGCAATACGCTTTTTCAATTTTTCAGGTAAAGGAGGAAATATAAGTTCTTAATTGAAACTCTAATACAATAATTACAGATTTGAAACATTGGCAATTAAACCATACACCTCAATGAAGATGTGACATTTACGGCATTTGAATATACATAATCTACCCTATCAGAAAAAAACGGCAAAGAACAGATCCTGTAGCCTTTCCTGAAATCCCATTTACGCTGGATGCGATGATTAGAGATGCCACACACTAACATAACACGTCTCACCTTAATTCTTTTTCTTTAAAACGTGTGTAGCTTTTCCTAAAAATGTTTCTTTTGGATTTTCAACACCAATCGACATTAAACCCTATTATTCAATACAATACAGACATCGTAAATAGCTGAAGTATTTAAAATGAACAGTAGATTGTTGGCTGATGAAATTGTTTCATTAGTAATGTTTAATTTGTAGTTTTTAACAAAAAGATAAAACAATAAGAATGATATATTTCGTTCAAATCATTAATAAAAGAAAGGGATCTAAAATCAACCTTACAATTTAATTTACATTAAAACTTATTCCAAATGCTACATGCCAGCTTCCTTTTAACTTTTTCTTATACAAATCAGTTCCATAATCTGGATACTTGGATAAATCTTTGCCTTCATACTTGGGATTAATTGAATTTACAAATCCCCCTGTAAATCCTCCTGATAAACTTAACTTCACATCTCTAAGAACTAATGACAAACCAGGACCAATGGCGAGATATGGCGTTATATCCTCATTAAATGGAACAAACATACCTATATTAATTGTTGGCCTTATGGATGGCCATGTGCGAAAACCTATTTCAACGTTACCCCCAAAACCAACCTCAAGATTTTTGTCTTCAATGAATGCTCGCAACTCTTTAACATCAGTAGTATCTGAAGTCATCACAATAGTGCTATCTGTGTATATTTTTTGATTTACCAAACCAGTGACAAATAACGTTGGACTTAACGTTACTGTGTGCCCACCAAAAGTTTTATACCTACCGAGCTCTTTTGTCAATTCATCTTTTCCCCCTTCCTTAATTTTTAGCTTTAGTTCTATTTCATCTTTATCAGGAATTATCTGCGGAATTGATTCTAGTAAAATATAATCCGGAGACCAGTAGTATATTTTATTAAAAAGATCTTTTCCTTTAGCATCAAGCACATACGCAGAATAAATCTTAAAGAAGTTTTGCTGAAAAGCATTGATCTTATAATAATCTTCCAGATCAACACTAGAATATTCTTTAAGTTTACTCCAATAAAATTTAAAAATTTCACTAACATTTCTATTTTTACTATCAGCATCGGATTGCTTCTTTGCAGAATCTATAGATTCAAAATTAGAACTATCTTTTGCAAAGGACATTACATCTACAATACTCTTATCATAATTATAATCTATTCCGTCGATGATGACAGTCACTTTTTCTAAGTCTTCGAAATTTCGGTTACTTGTATAGATTGGTAAACCTTTATTTACTTTTAGGGCATTTACATCCTTTAGTTCATCGTCCTTATATATATAGATTCAATTTTTATAACCTTTTTCATAATTAAAAGGTGAATTTATTAACAAAAACCTCATTCGATTTTTATTACCTTCTCCTAGGGTCTTGTATTTAATCTTAGGAAATACAAGATTTGTTACAGTAAAGTCATTTGTATAATTAGAAGTTTCTGATTCTTCTTTGTTTTTAAACACCAATACAACCAAATCATCAGTTGCATCAGTCAATTTTAGAACAATATCACTCTTTTCATTAGGGTTTAAATGTTCACTATCTAGATCATGCAACACCTTAAATACATTTATTTTGTCGCCATCTATAAACCTTTCATGTCCATCCACAAGCTTAGCACCAATTTCCATTTGTTTAATTTCAGGTAAGTCAATTACTTTGACTGTTAATGAAGCCTCACTTATGTCACTTATATGAATAGTATCACTTTCCCCAACAATATCCCCCCATACATAATCACCTCCAACACCTTCTCTATCTAATATTACGGTAATTTCTTTACTATCATTTTCATTAAAAATT
>JAKSBD010000133.1 GCA_022361295.1 Bacteroidales bacterium | reverse complement strand
TCAACATTAACTGCTGATGTTGAAGTAATAGACGCTGAAGACCGTTTGGTATTGCCTGCGTGGTGCGATTCGCATACCCATTTGGTTTACCCGAAAAGCCGTGATGTGGAATATGTGGATAAAATTAAAGGCTTGAGCTATGAAGAGATTGCTGCCCGTGGAGGTGGAATTTTAAATTCGGCCAAGCTGATGCAAACAGCCAGCGAAGATCAGTTGTTTAATGATGCCATGATGCGATTGGAAGAAATTATCAAATGGGGAACCGGTGCAGTTGAAATTAAAAGTGGCTATGGCTTAACCACCGAAAGCGAATTGAAGATGTTACGCGTAATTAAACGTCTGAAAGAAGCGAGCCCCTTGACCATCAAATCAACATTTTTGGGTGCGCATTCCATTCCAATGGAGTACCGTGGACAGCAAGAGAAATATGTTGACATGGTGATTAATGAGATGTTACCTGCCGTTGAAAAGGAGCAATTGGCCGACTATATCGATGTATTCTGCGATGTAGGCTTCTTTACGGTTGAAGATACTGACCGCATACTCAATGCTGCTGCCAAATATGGCTTAACACCAAAGATCCACGCCAACGAGTTAGATTACTCAGGTGGCATTCAGGTGGGAGTGAAATACAATGCTCTGTCAGTCGATCACCTTGAGTTTACAGGTGAAGAAGAAATGAAAGCTTTAAAAGATTCAGGTACTATGCCAACCATCTTGCCAGGAGCTGCATTTTTCCTTAATATGGCTTATGCTCCAGCTCGCCAGATGATGGAAGCAGGATTACCGGTTGCTCTGGCTTCTGACTTTAACCCAGGGTCGTCACCATCAGGTAATATGCAATTAATTATGGCAATGGGAAGTGTTTTGTACCGCATGCTGCCAGAAGAAGTAATTCATGCAGTTACTAAAAATACGGCTTATGCCATGGGTGTTGATAAGGAGTTAGGATCAATATGCGTTGGCAAAAAGGCCAATGTGGTAATTACTAAACCTATTCCGGGTATTGAATACCTCCCATATGCTTACGGTGAAAATAAGGTGGAGACAACAATATTGAATGGATTAGAGATATAGACACAAGATATAAGACGCAAGACATAAGACACAAGACGATTTACAACAAGAAAATAAATCTTGATACTTGATACTCGATACTTGATACTCGATACTAATAAAAACATATAATATGCAACAACTAATAGAATGTGTTCCTAATTTTTCTGAGGGGTGCGACATGACAATCATCGATAAAATTACCGATGAGATAAAGAAAGTAGACGGCGTTAAACTGATTGATGTTGATCCGGGACAAGCAACCAATCGTACTGTAGTAACAATTGTTGGAACTCCTGACGAGGTTTGTGAAGCAGCTTTTCAGGCTGTAAAGAAAGCTCAGGAATTAATTGATATGCGTTCGCACAAAGGAGCTCACCCTCGCTTTGGTGCTACCGATGTGTGTCCATTGGTACCTGTTGCCAACATTTCAATGGAAGAAACGGTTGAGTATGCTCATAAATTAGCAGAGCGCATTGGTACAGAACTAAATATTCCTATCTATTGCTACGAGTTTGCTGCAAAAGAAGATAAACGAAAAAATCTGGCTAACTGCCGCGAAGGAGAGTACGAGGCTATTCCTAAGCGCATTGGTACTGCTGAGTGGAAGCCTGATTTTGGTCCAGCTGAATGGAATGAAGATGTTGCCAAATCGGGTGTTACAGCTGTAGGTGCCCGTAACTTTCTTATTGCTTATAATGTCAACCTTAACACTACTTCTACGCGTCGTGCCAATGCTATTGCATTCGACGTACGTGAACGTGGGCGTGTTAAGCGCGAAGGCAACCCTGTTACAGGAAAAATTGTTAAAGACGAAAACGGTAATCCGGTTAACATCCCGGGTATGTTAAAGTCAGTAAAAGGTATTGGCTGGTACATTGAAGAATATGGTGTTGCTCAAATATCTATGAACCTGACAGATATCACAGTTACCTCATTGCATAAAGCTTATGAAGCTGTATATGAACGCGCCAATGCCCGGGGCATCCGCGTTACCGGTTCTGAGATGGTAGGTGTTGTGCCATTACAGGCAATGTTAGATGCAGGTAAATACTTCCTGCGTAAGCAAGAGCGTTCAACAGGTATTCCAGAGCGCGAAATCATTAAGATTGCCATTAAGTCAATGGGCTTGGATGAATTATATCCATTCGATCCTGATAAAAAGATTATTGAGTACATCTTAAAAGACGACAAGAAGCAATTAATTGACATGAACCTGACTGAGTTTGCTGATGAAACAGCATCTGAGTCTCCTGCTCCAGGTGGTGGTTCTATCTCTGCTTATGTTGGTTCGTTGGGTGCTGCTTTAGGTACAATGGTAGCTAACCTTTCTGCTCACAAACGTGGATGGGACGAGCGTTGGGAAGAGTTCAGTGACTGGGCCGAAAAAGGCATGGCTGTTGAAAAAGAACTGTTGGCTTTGGTTGATGAAGATACCAATGCTTTCAACAAAATTATGGATGCTTTTGGTCTTCCCAAAGGAACAGACGAAGAGAAAGCTGCTCGCAAAAAGGCCATTGATGATGCTACCAAATACGCTATACAGGTACCATTCCGTGTGATGGAAGTAGCTTACAAAGGTTTTGAAGTAATCCGTGCCATGGCTGAGGTTGGTAACCCTAATTCAGTAACTGATGCTGGTGTTGGTGCTTTATGTGCCCGTTCTGCCGTTATGGGAGCATACCTGAATGTTAAAATCAACGCAGCCGGACTGGATGATAAAGCATATGTGGAAAAAGTACTGGCTGATGGTAAAGTAATTGAGGACAAAGCCATCCAGGAAGAAAAAGAAATATTGGAAATTGTAAATGGTAAGATTTAAGCTGATACTTAATTTACAAAACCCAGAATATACCCGCTTAGCGCTTTCAATGCGCTAAGCGGGTTTTTTGGTTTAAAAAACATTTTTGACGAATCAAACATTTAACACCACGAATGAAACTTTTCATATGACAAAGGGGTATACGACATACACCCAAACACGTTATTATGAAATTCTATTACCTCACAAACCTTAATAATTTAAGGTTCTGGATCTTACTTCTCTCCTTTGGATGGTATTGCAATTCAGAAGGGTATGCGCAAAATAAAAAATGCCTGCACAACGGAAAAGTTGAAGAAGGCATGACTTACACATTCGATTTTACCAGTCACAATAGCGGAAGTACCATATACTTTTATCGCATCATT
>JAKSBD010000134.1 GCA_022361295.1 Bacteroidales bacterium | reverse complement strand
TAGATCGATAGGTCGGTAGATTATTGAGGTGGTTCGACAGTTTAGTAGTTTAGAAGTTGAATAGTTTAATGAAACCTTCTTGTAAACTTTTAAACTTGTCAACTCTTCAACTCTCAGAAAATTAAAGGGTTTTTAGGGTTGCAACCACGGAAGGCACAGAAATACACTGAAAACTTAATGGTACTTAGGGGTGCAGCCACGGAAGGCACAGAAATACAATGAATAAAGATGGTTATAGACATACGTTGAGCTGTTCGTTTGAATTAACTCCAGACCTTAAGGTCTATAATACTTGCCAACTGACGCATCTGAGCCAATTAACTCTTTTAACAATTCGACAATTAAGCAATTCGACGGTTAAACAGTTTAAAAGTTTAGAAGTTGAATAGTTTAATGAAACCTTCTTATAAACTTATAAACTCTTAAACTTGTCAACTATTCAACAATTCGACAGTTAATCAATTCGACGGTTCGACAGGTTAAAACTATGTGTCTCTGTGTCTCTGTGTTTAACTTTTAAGCTGTTAAACTGCTAAACGATTAGTCTCCTACAAAAACAACAACAAACTTACCGCCATTACCGCCATGCCGGCAAACAGGCCGTAGATGGACAAGTGGTGCTCTCCATACTCGCGGGCCGAGGGTAATAGTTCATCGAGGCTGATGAAGACCATGATACCCGCTACTCCGGCAAAGATAATTCCGAAGGTGAGTGGTGTCATAAAAGGCATCAGTATCAGGTAGCCGATTAATGCGCCAATGGGTTCAGACAGACCGGATAAGAAACTTAGACGAAAGGCTTTGCGTCGGCTGCCAGTAGCATAATAAATAGGTACTGAAACAGCGATACCTTCAGGTATATTGTGGATGGCGATGGCTACAGCAATGGCAATCCCCAGGTTGGGGTCCTGCAAAGCGGCTGTAAAAGTGGCCAGTCCTTCAGGGAAGTTATGGATACCAATGGCCAGGGCTGTAAATAAACCCATACGCATCAGCTTTTTATCCTTGGCCTTGGGTTGATTACCCATTTCTTCTACCGAATGTAGTTCGTGCGGGTTCTCTGCCGACGGAATAAACTTATCAATCAGGGCAATAAACAGCACGCCGCCAAAAAAGGCCAGTACCGTGTACCAGGTGCCGGGCATTTCTCCATAGGCCTCAACCATGGTGTCTTTGGCTTTCATAAATATCTCGACAAAGGACACATAAATCATTACCCCTGCCGAAAATCCAAGAGACAAAGCTAAAAAACGAGTATTCGTGCGTTTGGCAAAAAAAGCCATGGCACTGCCAATTCCGGTACTTAATCCGGCAAAAAGTGTTAGGCCAAAGGCAAAAAGTATGTTATTAAATTCCATAATAATCTTCAAAAACAGTTGATCGTTGTTTGCTATTTGAAGCAAATGACAGGGCGAAGTTAACAGTATTTTATAAAAGCCCGCAAAAGGTAGATGAATGGTCTGGAATTTAACACCAAAATATTCGAAGTCTAAAACAACTCATAATATTTTTTCCTACATTGCATTTTTAATTTTTTAACCTGAATCAATATGGAGAAGTTAGTTCCTTATGTGAACCTGGAAACCGTTAAAGACAAAAACGGTAAAATCGAAAAATTTGTTGTACGCACTGTTTCTTACCTCCCTAAAGACAGTACAATTACAAAAAGTGGCGAAGGCGAAGTAGCCGACAATGTATATTACCGTCCGTTACACATTATTTACAATGGTACATCTGAAGAATTTGACTATTTTGGTGTAGACTTTACCATTGAGCGAAAAGATGTTGGATTATTAGAGCGTGGGGTAAATGTAAAGGTGAAAAATGCTAATGTCATGACTCGCTCAACAGAAGGTGACACTTCAAATGACGATGAAAACACTGGCACTGTTATCGAATATGAAGGAGATATTTAATGAATTTGATAAATATAAAAAACAGGCATTTTGGAATAAATTATAGAATTTATTCCTTATGCTTGTTTTTTATATTATCAAATTATTATACAATTGGGTATGCAAATAACAGCATTTTAGACTCATGTTTAACAACTTTCATTAATACGTCCTTTGAAAATAGATCTGTTGAAGATTTTAAATCGAATATTAGCAGTATTACTAAATTACTAAAGGATGTAGAAATAAAGAATTATGAAAGCTATATATATTCTTCAAATCATACATATTCGAATATTGATAGCTTTTATATAGAACTTTGTCATTGTGTTTCCCTTTATGAGCGCAAGAAATATAGCTTAGCCTATACAGAAATACCGGAATTGAGAAAAGGTGTTACCAGTGATATTGTTCTTGCTTTTTTCTATGAGTACAAAGGAAATATAGAAAGATATACGGATCGGTATACCGATGCCAGCAACAGTTTTTTAAATTCAATAAAATTCTACAATATTCTAAATAACAACCATGAACTCACTAGATTATATTATAAGATTGGAGTTCTTAACCTAGACATTAAGAATTATGTTTTGGCTGAAGAATATTTGGAAAAGGCAATGAAACACGCCAACCTATCATCGAATAAAAAACTACAAAAAACTACCACAAGTACACTTGCGTCCCTTTATCATTCCCAAAGAAATTACTTTGAGGCTTTAAAATTATACAGAATTGTTCTTAAAGATTTTTCGGTTAATAAAAAAGATTCAGCAAGAATATTAATGAATATCGGTAGTGTTTACCGTGCTAGAAAAATGTATAGAGAAGCAGAAAAGAGTTATCTTCTTTCTTTGCGCCTACGTAAAGAACTGGGGGACAATAAAGCTATAGCCAACATCAATAATAACATAGGTAAACTGCATTTATCTAATAATGAATTTGAAAAAGCAAACCTCTTTCTTAAGCGGAGCTATAATTATGCCGACACAACGAACTCTATGAAACTAGCGCTTTCAAGTTCGTATAACCTTGTTGAGTTAAACATGCATAGACAAGAAATTGATTCGGCTTTAAAATATTTTCACATTTATGTTGATTTACGTAAAAAACTAGGTTTAAGTGATATTAAAAAGCAACTTATAGATTTAGATAAAAAATATAAAACTCTCGAAAAAGATAACCAAATCGCTAACCTTCAAAAAGAAGACGCCTTAAACCAAGCCCGTCTCAAAACTAAAAACATCCTGATTGTCATCACCATTGGTTTCATGGTGGTTTTATTAATTGTTGGTTATTTAATCAATCGTCAGCGTAAAGAATTGGTGCAGTCGCGTCGCCGCCTGTTGCGCCAAAAAGAAGATATTACAGGTATGAATGAGCAGTTGCGCGTTTCTAACCTGTCTAAAGATCGTATACTATCGGTTATTGGTCACGACTTACGTGGCCCTGTTGGCGGTTTAAAAGAGTTGATTGAACTCTACATGGAGCTGCCCGAATATGAGCCTAACGATATTAAAAACCTGTTGAAAGCCGCACGCGAAGCATCCACCAGCACCTATCACCTGCTTGAAAATTTACTGAGCTGGGCCAACTCGCAACGAGGCGAACTGGTGTACAACCCTGTGTCAGCACCTGTATTACCACTTGTTAAGCAAACCGTTCAGTTACTTGATACATCCATTAATACTCGTCACATTCAATTTAAGTTTGACATACCCGAATCAATGGTGGTGCAGGTAGACTTAAACATGTTGCGCACCATTATACGTAACC
>JAKSBD010000135.1 GCA_022361295.1 Bacteroidales bacterium | reverse complement strand
TTTCTTACTTTTGTATTCGCCCTAAATGAGTGTTAATTAACTATCTTATCAAACATATCTGATAATTTATCGTTGATAAGTTGAAGAATAAATGGCATGTGTGGCGCCATTTAAGTGTTATTGAAAATAAAGGAAGCAGAAAAAATAATTCAATGAGTGGAGTTAAAGAATTAATTTTTTGAATGTTTCCAATGTGCTTATGCAATCGTGTGTAAGCAAAAAAAGAAAGTCAAATGAAAAAAACCAGTGCAGTAATTACAGCCGTTGGAGGATATGCACCAGATTATATCCTTGATAATCACGAGTTGAGTACAATGGTAGATACCACCGACGAGTGGATCATGACCCGCGTGGGAATTAAAGAACGTCATATCCAGAAAGGTGAAGGCCTGGGTGCTTCGGATATGGGTGTTGAAGCAGTTAATGAGATTTTTAGGAAAACCGGGGTTAAGCCGGAAGAAATTGACATGGTGATCTGTACGACGGTAACACCTGACCACCCGTTCCCGGCTACAGCGAATATTATTGCTGATAAATGTGGTATCAAAAATGGCCACGGCTTTGATATCAACGGTGCCTGTTCAGGATTCCTATATGGTTTAGATACAGCATCTCGTTTCATAGAATCAGGTGCTAAGAAAAAAGTTATTGTGGTTGGTGCTGAAAAAATGTCATCAATTGTTGACTATACCGATCGTACCACTTGTGTGTTGTTTGGCGATGCAGCAGCAGCAGTATTGGTTGAACCTACAGAAGAAGAAATTGGTGTTCGTGACCGTATCCTTCACAGTGACGGATTTGGACGTCATCACCTGCACATGAAAGCAGGAGGTTCTGTAATGCCTGCTTCACACGAAACGATTGACAAGAAATTACACGCCGTTTACCAGGAAGGTCAACCTGTATTTAAGCATGCCGTTTCTAAGATGGCTGATGTTTCGGTTGAAATTATGGAGCGCAACAATATGTCGCATGAAGATATTGCATGGCTTGTGCCTCACCAGGCTAACCTGCGTATTATTGGTGCTACTGCTGAGCGCATGAATCTTCCTAAAGAAAAAGTGATGATCAATATTGAGCGCTACGGAAATACTACTTCAGCTACTATTCCATTGTGCTTATGGGAATGGGAAAGCCAGTTGAAGAAAGGTGATAACATTGTACTGGCAGGTTTTGGTGCCGGTTTCACCTGGGGTTCTGTATACCTTAAGTGGGGTTACGACGGTGATAAATATGCTAAAAAATAATACTGATAGCAATAGCTAACAGAAAAAGCGGAGTATCTTTTGAGATACTCCGCTTTTTTTATTTCTATGATGCTGTTAAATAATATCTACTTGTAACTATCCATTTTCTCGGCTAATTCATCAACATCATCAATCTTAAAGTTGCCAAAGAAAGAAAGCAGAACACCATTGGTTTCACCTTGAAACAGAATATGACATTCTGAAACTTTCCTTCCTTTTCTTAATATGCGAATATCCACATCTTCATCCGGATCATCATCTTCCACTTTGTCGTAACGGCTTAAAGGAAGATAATTCAATGTTACCTCTTTAAAGTCGATCGTTTCTTCGTTTTCAGGCGCCTTATAAATCATCAGCTTTACCTCGGTCAAATCACCTGTTACATTATCCTCTCCCCCTTCTTCGTTATCAAAATTCAGGTTAACGGCATCCAACATTGACTTGGAGAATGACATCATGGTAATACCGGGCTTAAGCGCCATCTTTTCAAATAACTTATCAGATGGGCGACTTTGTGCATAAACACCTAAAGAAAATACGGCTAAAGCTACTATTGCAAATACTTGTTTCATAATATATTGTTTTGGGTTTTTTAGATTAAAACTGAAAAATGCTGATTCTGTTTAATACTCATCAATAAATCTATCCAGATACGGGCTAACCTCCAGTTTTTTATCGTAAGGAATTTGAATATTGACAACTACCTTTTGGTGACGTACCAAAGCTTCTTCTGCAACCACAAATTTCTTATCAAGGTAGATGACTGAGTCGTTTTGTGACCAGTTATAGATGGTTGTAGAAGCATTAAATTCAGCCTCCTCATCATTCAAACCTCTCGATTTTTTATCAATGACCATTTGAAATTTATCGCCCCGGCTAATGTTGATGACAGGTGCGCCTTCAATCATTAATTCACCATCTTCGGTAAACATTTCAAGGTGATCAATGTCCATCAGGTAATCGCGGTCAACAGCACCTGTTTCAATCTCTGAAGCACGTAAATATATTGTTTCTGCATTTGTAGACTTCAGCATATGCTTTTCAGAAACTGAACCGGTTTCTTCAAAACTTTTCGCAATACGAATACTGGTGAAAAAGACCAGTACAATACCTGCCAACCAAAGAATAAGAGCTGTCATGCCAACAAACTTGCCATGGCTTTTAAAACGGAATATCAGCTTTAGGCCAAGATACAGAATCACAATAAACGGTATACCAATTACCAACAGAGTGGCCGCCGTTAGCAAGGTCTGATCCATATACGACAGAAAACGATCAGGCATCGATGCAATAAAGTGATTGCCGTCAGTCACTGCCAATCCAAAGATGGTGTCTTTAAATGCAAAGAATCCCACCATTCCCATTATTGTGACAACACTTCCGATTACCACAACAATACCAATTAAGATACCAAAAATGTTCAATACCTGATACAGGCCATTGGCCATGGCATCTCCTGTTCTATTAGCTCGATTTTGCATACGTTTATAATTTGGTTTGTTTTTATACTCTTTAAACTTAGAAGATACCGCCTGGTACTCTTCCTTTATATTATCACCCATTTTTTTAAAAGTGATTCCACCCCGCATTTCAATGCGCTGCCCCAACGTAGAAGCCTTTGGCATTGCTATCCACAGAATGATGTATATAAGCACTGTAATGCCAAGAGATGCAAATGCAGAGACGACTGCTATAATTCTGAACACCAGAGGATCTACATCGAAATAGGCACCCAGGCCGGCACAAACACCACCAAGAAAACGATCGTCAGGATCGCGGTAAAGCGACCGCTTACCCACATATGTGGTTGAAGAAGCAGAACCTGTACTACTTTGCTGCGATGTATTTTCATCTACATCTTCTTCATCTATAATTTCAGCAGGTTCGCCAATGGTATGAATAATTTCTTCCACATCGGCCAACTGAATAGTACAACCCTGGCATTTAAATTGAAACAGTTCGGCTATGCGTGCTTCAATATCAGCAATAACCTCCTGCGCTTCATCAATATTACCCAGTCGCGTTTTGATTGTATCCAGATAAGCATTTAAGCGATCATAAGCCTCCTCTTCAATCTTGAAGGCCAATCCATCCAGGTTTATATTTATCGTTTTATTCATTTCTTTTTACAATAGAGATATTAATAATGAAACTGTTGGCTAACACATTAGCATAAAGCCTCCAAACACCCAGAACAGCACCTTAAGCGCTAACGAGCCCAACAACACAAAGGCTATGAGGTATAATATGATTTTTAGTACCGTTTTAAAAATCAAACCTATAACCAGTAATACCAAAACCAATGGTAATGCACCAGGGAAAAATATGTGGTTAAAGGTTGGCACAAAATGCCCGCTAATTCCTGTAAATGCAGCTGTTACACCATGAAAACCATTAAAGTGAGGCATATTAAACAACATGGCAGCTCCAACAACTGCAAGAATTATCAGCACCGTTGTTTTCTCTTGTTTTGAGAAGCGACTAAAGAAGCTCTCTCCTTTTTTATAGGTTTTTGACTGCTTAAAATTGCCAAACTTCTTTCTCACCTCATCATATTCATCACGTATACTGCGCTCGATATTCTCGATGGTAATACGTTCGCCGCGCATCTGCAGCTTTTGAGCTGTTGTTCTTGCTGGTGGTAAAGCTATCCACAAAATTAGGTAGATAAGTGGTAAACCACCCCAGGTTAACAAGGTAAGTACAACAAACAATATCCTGATAATCACGACATCAATATCGAAATATGCCGCAATACCTGCACACACACCACCTAATACACGATTATCTATATCGCGATAAAAGCGGCGGTTTGCCTTGCGAAACACCAATGTCGTAGGAGACGTATAGCTTTTCTTCTCTTCTGATTCGTCTTCAAACTGCTCCGGTTCGCCCATGGTAGCTATTACTTCTTCAACCATTTCAAGCGTTACCACACCGGTTTCCTTATTAATGCGTTCATTAAATATTTCGGCTACACGGCTTTCAATATCCGATATAATCTCATCACCACTTTCCTGTTTTCTGAAGGTGGAATCGATTTTATCCAAATAAGCCCGCAGGCGTGTATAAGCATCGTCATCGATGTAAAACATGTGCCCGCTTATATTGATGGTTACTGTCTTCTTCATTGCTCTGTTACGTTTTTGGTTTGGTGAATTAAATCAACTGCATTTACCAATGCATTCCATGAGGCATCCATTTCGCCTAAAAAAGTACGACCTTCATCTGTTAAAGCATAATACTTACGAGGTGGGCCCTGTGTCGACTCTTCCCAGCGATAGCTAAGAAGTTTAGCATTTTTTAATCGCGTCAATAGCGGATATAATGTTCCTTCAACAACGATCATTTTAGCCTCTTTCAATTGATTAATTATATCAGAAGCATACGCATCGTTGTTTGACAGGATGAGTAAGATACAATACTCTAAAACTCCCTTCCGCATTTGCGCTTTTGCATTTTCTACATTCATTCTCCCGGTTTTATAGAGTTATTATTACAATTGAGTATAAGACTGACGCTTAAATATGAAGCCCTCTTCTATGCTTTTGGCGCCATTCTCTTTCTTTTTTTCTTTTTTAGAAACCTGTTTGGTTGCTACCAATACATCTTCTTTTTCCTCCTTCACTTTCGTGCATTGCTCCTTCCTTTCAGCTTTACAACTATCTGCCTTGGCTGTTTGTGCTCCAAGGCTTGTTGCAGCGAATAAAAACAAAATCATATAAGTTGTTTTTAAAGTTCGAATTAGTATTGACTGCGATGACAACATGATAAAATACTATTTAAAACAATGAATTATGCATTACAAATATACGGTCATTGGATGGTACTTTGCAATACATAGTACCATATTTTTTCAAATAATTTTAAGCCAACCTTCTGTATCCTATATAAGATAAGGCTTTCAGAGCATAAAAAAATTTCCGTATAAATAGCTTATTTTCTTACATTTGTGCCCTAAAGGATGAAAAATGCTATTTGAGTCGGGATATTTTGCATTGTTTTTAGCGTCATTTTTAGCTGCCACTGTTGTACCATTCAGCTCTGAAGCCTTGCTCTCGGGTATGCTGGCTTCTAATTACAACTTGTATTGGTGCCTGGGCCTTGCAACGCTTGGTAACTGGCTGGGTGGAATGACATCTTATGGATTAGGCTGGCTGGGTAAAACACAATGGATTGAGAAATACCTTCGCATTAAACATTCTCAAATTGAAAAGACAAAGGAAAGAATTGCCGGCAAAGAGCTTTGGATCGCTTTATTCTGCTGGCTACCGGGTATAGGCGATGTTATTGCCGTATTGCTAGGCTTGTTGAAGGTTAATGTTTGGCTGTCAGCCATTGGGATGTTTATTGGTAAACTTGCCCGTTATATTATCTGGGCTTTACTCACTCTCAAGGTCATTAACTGGTTTCATTGATACTCAATAACACTTCAGACTTTGAGCTTACGACTTAATAATTTTCAAATCATCACAATTTTCCCCATTTTTGCACCTCTTTATTAAGATATTAGACTGTTAGGCGATAGATCTTGGAAAACAGACTGGATGATGAGAGTCAAAACCAGTGCGGTTCATTTCTATCAACTATCCTTTATAGATTTTAAAAACATTGATTAAATAAATTCCAGATGGCAGAAGAAAATATTGTTGAATCAATCAACGCGTCATTCGAAAGAGCTGTTCAGAAAAGTAATGCATTAGAAGCTGACTTACAGACTAACCCCGAAAAACATCGGGTTTTAACAGGCGACAGACCAACAGGTAACCTGCACATTGGCCACTACTTTGGTTCACTCCAAAACCGTGTACGCCTTCAGAACCTTGGCGTTGAAACATTTATTGTGATTGCCGATTACCAGGTGCTTACCGATCGTGATGTATTTAAGGATATTTCAAAGTATGTTCTGGAATTAACCATCGATTATTTAGCTTGTGGACTGGATCCCCATAAATTTAAAACGCACATTTTCCCTCATAGCCATATCCCTGAGTTGAACCAGCTGTTGGTTCCTTTCTTGTCGTTGGTTTCTAACTCTGAGCTGAGCAAGAACCCAACAATCAAAGAAGAGATTCAGGCTTCGGGTCAGAATGTGATTAACGCAGGAATGTATACCTACCCTGTTCACCAGGCAGCAGATATTTTATTCTGCAAAGCAGATGTTGTACCGGTAGGAAAAGACCAGTTACCACACATTGAGTTAACACGTAACATTGCCAAACGTTTTAACAAGAAATTTAAATCACGTGTTTTCCGTGAACCAACAGGTTTACTAAGTGAAACTCCAATGATTCTAGGACTGGATGGCGGTCAGAAAATGAGTAAGAGCCGCAATAACACCATCATGATTAAAGCGACTGCAGATGAAACAATGAAAGCTGTTAAGTCGGCCAAAACCGATTCAGAGCGCATGATTACTTACGATCCGACTAACCGTCCTGAAGTCGCTAATTTGTTGAGATTAGCCGCATTATCTTCCGGAGGAACACCAGAAAAAATTGCTGAAGAGATTGGTGAACAAGGTGCCGGTAAACTAAAGCAGATTGTAACTGAATCGATTAATGAGCACTTTAAAGCCATTCGTGAGCGTCGTGGTCAATTGGAAAATAACCTGGACTTTGTAAAAAGTATTTTAAGGGAAGGAATTGCCGAATCGCGTAACGTTGCTCAAAAAACACTGGAAGAAGTAAGAGCAGCCATGAATATGGATATTTAAGAAAAAATTATACCCATACTACAAAGCCACAAAGAGCACTAAGAATACACTTAGTGCTCTTTGTGGCTTTTGATTATACTTCCATTTTGTAACTCTTAGGTAATTATTTCTGATTTTTGATACAGCCTCATTTTTTATCATGGAATGTTAAAAAACCATTAAATATAGCTCTGTCGTATTTTTACGTCAGACATTTGACGTATATTTACGTCGTGAAAGAAATAAAGCTGTTAATACGAATACGGCAATTCAATTATTACAATTAATTTTTAAACATATGTCACAAGCTAAAACCGATCTATTTGATGGCGCGCTACAGGAGTTAGCACAGTTATTTAAGGCCTTGGGACATCCGGCACGACTGCAAATACTAAAATTTCTCGGATCGCGCGACACATGCTTTTCAGGTGATATTACTGAAATTGTACCATTGGGTCGTACAACGGTCAACCAGCACATTGCAGAGTTAAAAAAAGCCGGACTAATAAAAGGTACAGTACAAGGTACAAAGACCAATTACTGTCTCAACCCTGATGGAATTGATAAGCTTAATAAACTGGGTGTAGATTTCTGCTCAGGTTTTGAGTGTTCTGAAAGCTGCCAGCCAAAAGAGTGTTAATAATCAAAAATACAAGACAATGAGAGTTTTAATTTTATGTACAGGCAACAGTTGCCGCAGTCAAATGGCACATGGTTTTTTACAGTCATTTGACAAAGACATTGAAGTATATTCAGCAGGTACTGAAGCTTCAGGTAAATTAAATGCTAAAGCCGTTCAGGTAATGAGTGAAATTGGCATCGACATCAGCGGTCATACATCTGACTCAGTTGAAAAATACCTGGGTGAAAAATGGGATTATGTGATCACTGTATGCGGCGGGGCCAACGAATCCTGTCCGGCATTTATGGGTGATGTTAAACACCGTTTACACATTGGCTTTGATGATCCGTCGCACGTTGAAGGAACAGATGAGTTTATTATGAGTGAATTCCATCGTGTACGCGATGAAATCAAAGAAGGTTTTTACAAGTTTTACACTGAAAACATCAAAGCATAAATAATCTGACGCGGGCTACCTGAATTAGCTTCCTCGCAAAAATGCTTTTCAATTCAGCTATGCCGGCTTCAATCACAAATACATCCTTAAAACAGGTTAATTGTTAAAAACTCTTAGCCAACAGATTTCTATTATGAGTCAGGAGAAAAAACAAATCGGTTTTTTTGAGAAATACCTAACCTTATGGGTGGCGCTATGTATTGGCGGAGGTATTTTAATTGGTCACTTCTTTGGTGATACAGTTACAGTCTTAAGCGGACTTGAAATTTCCGGTGTTAATATACTGGTCGCTGTATTAGTTTGGTTAATGATTTATCCGATGATGCTACAGGTTGATTTTTCCAGCATCAAAAATGTTGGTAAACGTCCCAAAGGACTAATACTTACCCTGGTTGTCAACTGGTTGATAAAACCATTTACCATGGCCTTTTTTGCATGGATTTTCTTTACTAAGTTATATGCCGCATTTATTGAGCCGGAACTGGCAGGTGAATACATTGCCGGGGCCATTTTACTGGGTGCAGCACCTTGTACAGCAATGGTTTTTGTCTGGTCATACTTAACCGATGGTGATCCTAATTATACCCTGGTTCAGGTGTCGGTCAATGATTTAATTATTCTGGTTGCATTTGTACCCATCGTAGGCTTTTTATTAGGCGTTACAAATGTTACTATTCCATACGACACTTTAGTAACAAGTGTGGTGGTGTTTGTTGTGGTTCCGCTTTTAGCAGGCACACTAACCAATCGTTACCTGGTTAAAAAGCATGGTGTACAATGGTTTACCGAATCTTTTTTACCGAAGTTTAAGCCGGTTAGCATTTTTGCTCTTTTGGCAACTCTGGTATTACTATTTGCCTTCCAGGGACATAACATTACTGAAAATCCTTTAATCATTGTTCTGGTAGCCGTTCCTCTTATCATTCAAACTTATCTGATCTTTTTCATTGCCTGGTTTGGAGGACGTAAACTAAAGTTACCACATGCAGTGTGTTCACCTGCAGCCATGATTGGTGCCAGCAACTTTTTCGAATTGGCAGTAGCTGTTGCCATTGCGCTGTTTGGCTTACAATCACCGGCAGCTTTAGTTACAGTAGTGGGTGTTTTGGTCGAAGTACCGGTTATGCTTTCGTTGGTGGCATTGGCTAACAAGTGGAAGTATTAAGCAGATAATAAGCATTATAGATTTGAAGGCAGAAGTGATTTTAAATTATTTAACTTCTGCCTTCAACTTTTTTATAACCTAACTGGTTATCTTTGCACTATGATTTATTTATTGGCAGGTATAGTAGCAGCATTGATTATGGCTTACTTTTTTTCACGTAAGTCAAATACAGAAGAAGAGCAAACTGTTGTGGCCGATGACTGTTGTGGCGCACACGAAGTTTGTGAAGCTGACAGCTTATTAAGCAGCAGTGACAAGGCTGAATACTATGAAGATGAGGACCTGGATTCATACAAAGGTCATGCAGCAGCAAACTACACCGATGATCAAATAGAGGAATTCCGCGAAGTATTGTTCACTCTAAAAGAACGTGAGGTAGCCGGATGGCTTAAAAGCCTTCAGATCCGCGAGATTAATCCCCCTGAAATTATCCGCGAAGAAGCGCTTATGATCGTTGCAGAAAGACGAGGAGCCTAAGTGGATATATGATTATTGAGGAGTTGAAAAGTTGAAAAATTGAGGAGTTGAGGAGTTAGCATCATAAAGCATCTTCTATAAATTCAACCCGCAACTTCGGAATAGTAAAGAATTGAGTATTCTTAACTATTTCAGTGTATAACCCGAACCCCTGAGTCCCGAACTCGAAACTTTTAAAATATCTTTTATCTTAGTGCTGTAAAATTCAGAAACAGATGAATCCAGCATTAACAGCAGCCATCATCGCCGGGTACTTTGGCGTTTTAATTCTCATTTCATTTTTAACAAGTAAAAAGTCGGATAACGATACCTTCTTTCGTGGCAATAAGCAATCGCCTTGGTATATTGTATCCATTGGAATGATAGGTGCTTCATTGTCTGGCGTAACGTTTATTTCGGTTCCGGGTTGGGTGGGCTCTACCAATTTAACGTACATGCAAATGGTAATGGGTTATTTTCTGGGTTACCTGGTCATTGCCCATATTTTATTACCATTGTACTATCGATTAAACCTCACATCTATATACACCTATCTGGATGAGCGCTTTGGATTCTGGTCGTATAAATCAGGGGCCTTACTTTTCTTATTGTCAAGAACCATCGGAGCCTCTGCCCGCCTTTACCTGATGGCCAATGTTTTGCAGATAGCCGTTTTTGATGCCTTTAATATTCCTTTTGAGGTAACAGTACTGGTCACTATCCTGCTCATCTGGCTGTATACTTTCCGGGGTGGTATTAAAACCATCATTTGGACTGACACATTACAAACACTGTTCATGCTGCTAAGTGTCGGTATTACAGTGGTTGTGATCAGTAAAACAATGAACCTGTCCTTTACCGGCATGATCAATACAATTGCCGACAGTGATTTATCTAAAATGTTTGAATTTAAAGACTGGTCATCAAAACAACATTTTATAAGGCAATTCTTCTCCGGCGCTTTCATTACCATTGTAATGACCGGACTTGATCAGGATATGATGCAAAAAAACCTGACTTGTAAAAACCTGAAAGATGCGCAGAAAAACATGTACTGGTATGGTTTTTCGTTTATGCCGGTTAACCTCTTGTTTTTAAGTTTAGGGGTATTGCTTTATATCTTTGCCGCTAACCAGGGAATCGCGTTACCCGAACGATCTGATGACCTGTTCCCAATTATTGCAACAGGCGGATACTTACCAAAAATAGTTGGCATCTTTTTTATGCTGGGCTTAGTAGCCGCCGCCTATTCAAGTGCCGATTCGGCCTTAACATCTTTAACCACCTCCTTTTCGGTCGATATTCTTGGAGTTGAAAAAAAGGATGATGCAGAAGCAAAAAACACACGATTTAAAGTACACATAGGCTTTAGCATCCTATTGGCAGTGGTCATCCTGCTATTTCGCATATTTAATAATGATAGCGTCATTAGTACGGTATTTAACCTTGCCGGTTATACCTATGGTCCATTGCTTGGTTTATATGCCTTTGGTTTATTTACTAGATTTAAGGTTAAAGACAGGTGGGTACCGTTAATTGCCATTCTTTCTCCTGTAATTATTGGAATAATGGATTATAACCTCACAATGGGATTTGAGAAATTAATCGTTAACGGTGCTATTACCTTTTTGGGCTTACTGCTAATAACAAAATGGAGTAGTCATAATTAAAGCTACTCCTTCCCTTTTCGCCAGCTTTCTTTATCAATGAGATCACCCGACTTGGTATAATATTTCCATTTACCATGGCGGAGTCCATCTTTGTATCTTCCTTCGATTTTTAGTTGTCCGTTACGGTAGTAAAACAATGCGTCGCCGTCTAACAGGCCATCATCAAGCGACAAAATGGCTTTTTTGCGTCCATTGCTGTAGAACTCTTTGTAGTCGCCATCCATTACATCCTCATTAAAATCGACTTCTGCTTTGACCGTGTGCTGTGTATCATCAAAGTAAAAGACAGCTGTTCCGTCTACCTGGCCATCATCGTATGGAATGGCCGACATAATATTACTGCTTACATAGTAATTTCGCCATAAGTCCTGAGGCAGACTATCCCGCATCTCACCCTCATGTATCATAACACTGTCCTGTACCTGTTCGGGATGGCTTACATAATACTGCACTGCTCCTTCATTCCAGGGAAAGCTATCATCAAGACGCATTTTAAATGTCAGTTCTCTGTATTCATCTATGTATAACTCTTCGGCCGAATTCTGCATCTGTTCCAGTTCCTCGTACAGCATTGCATTTTCATCATGCTTGGCAAGTAAAACAGTCTCAAAAGTCTGCCCCGTAGCCTTTAACTGCCAGCCTATATTGGCAAAATTGATAATCAGGTTCTTATTCTTACGTAAACTCTTTTTGGCTTCACTATCGCTATAATAATAGAGGTGCTGATACACTTTTGGCATTTGCACAAAGAGTGAGAAATTACTCTCATTATCAAACTCCTCCAGGAAGGATTTAAATGAAGGTGTTCGCGCAATGGTATTTCCGACCAGATAATCATCAATCATCCCCATCAGTGAATTAACCGAGTTGGAGAAAACCACATAATCGTCGACATAAGTAAAATAGGGTTGCTCCATTCCCTGGATTAAACCACCAAAGAACAGCTTGAAAAAACCTTTCATCTTAAGCAGGTGAATCTGGTGGTTGCGATAATCTATCTGATCAAACCTGACCGGCGTACGTTTTTTAATATGCTTCAGCAACAGCTGCATCTTTTCCTTAGCCAGATCGATATCACTTGCTTTAATTGCCATCAGGGCATCAAACTCTCTGGCATTGGTTTGCGGATTGAGCTTGGCTAAAGCAAACTCTCCTTTAATCCATGAAAAAAGTACATCCTCAAATCCTAATCCCAACCATTTCTCAGCCAGATTCAGTCCATTTATATATTCCTGGTATACTTCAGGTGATGACTGGCTGTATTGATTCAGCATCTGTGTATAGAAATCGTGGAAGTTATCGGCATTAACCGACATAAAAAGAGCTGTTTGGGATGGCAGAATATTGTGTGCCTCCATTTTACCCGCTTCTGCTTTTGCAAGCGCATCGGCCAACGAAGGAATGGAATCAAAATAATTAGTATGTCCTGCCAAACGAATATTTTTATCTTCCAAATCGGCCACCAAACATGAAAAGCCCATGATATTACTTACATCAGACAGTGTGTTTTTTAGTTCTGGCGCAAGGCTACCTGCAAAACTATCCAACTGCTTATAGTTAAAATAAAAATTGAGCAAGCCACCGGCGGTTTCATTTTGCACTTCAATAAATTTGTCGCTGTTAAACCACCTGTCATTCTTAATGGCTTTGATTGAGCGATTCATCAATTTGCCGGAAAGGGAACCTATCAGAAGGTTTTCGTGAATACACAGGTGAATAACATCATTGGGCTTGTCGTACTGAAGACTGTAAACTGATAAACTATCAACTATGCGTTCTTTAAGTTCCAGATCTAACAAGCCTGCCAGCTGCGGTAAAACAGATAGTTTACCATATTTGCCGATGTCAACAGCAAAAACAGTTTCGAAATTGGCATCATCAAGCATCTGAACTGATAATGCCAGCGGCCTGCCTTTAAATATATTCCTGACCAATGCATTTTTGACCATCAAGGAGTCAAAGGTCATCATATTGGCCTCATAATCCTCAAAATAATCGCCTTCAATTATACTGGCCCATAAAGCACTCTCTTTTATTTCGCGCCAGGCTGTTGTCAAATTCTCTGTTTCTATGATAATAACAGAGTCAGAATGCATGGACTGAAGAGGTTGAAGTTTATCAACCTTAACAAATTGCAGATACACAAAAAAACCAGCGATGCTTAGGACTATCACTGCCAGAATGATAAGGAATACCTTTAAAATTTTCATAGATGTATGTGGTCAGAATTCGAAACCCTAAATAAGCTATTTTTTTCAAGAAATCATGAAGCTTTTACAGGGTTCTGCATCTGCTATGCATCGATAAACTTGTTTTTATACCAATTAAAGTTTCCTTGGTGCCTCAATAACACTTACGGGCATTGTTAATCCCTTTGATTGAATTGTGTTTTCATAGGGCATATAAAAATCACCATCGTCATCAATAATCAATCTGTGGTTCAGTTCCGGGAAATCAATTTTTGTCAGGTCACGCATTTTATAAACAACTGCATTGCCATGGTCGCGCAAAGTACCTTTGCCTTTGATTTGATAGAATGAATGTATTTTTCCCCTTACAAACGAACCGTCATCATTTGTCCATACCTGTACAACGGGTGTTAAACCATTGGCTCCTGACAGGTTAAATCGGCTATAGGTGCAAAAATTACCTAAACTGTAAGCAATAAAACGATTTTTATATATCTCGATTGAACGTGGTACATGCGGACCATGACCAAAAACGATATCGGCGCCCGCATCAATCATAGCATGCGAAAACTTATACACATTACCCCTGTTCTCGCCATAAAAAATTTCCGTTTCTCGCGTTACATGCATATGTTTTTTGCCTTCTGCACCGCCATGAAATGAAACCATTACATAATCACATTTTTCAGCCAGAGATTCAACTGTTTTGACGGCTCCTTCAATATCGCCAATCTGAGCTGTACCGGTATTTGGTGCAAAAGCAGCCATTCCTATTTTTTTCCCGCCAATTTCTGTTATAACAGAGGGTTTATTTATAAGTCCGGCATATGCTATATCAAGGCTATCCAATAAACGGCGTGTTGTTTTTAATCCTTCAGGTCCAAAATCACGAATATGGTTATTGGCCACACTCAACAAATGAAAACCGGCTTTTTTCAGGACAGGTGCATAGCGGGTTGGCGTCTTAAAAGCGTAACATTTGCTCAGATCTTTACACCGCTTATAAACTTCTCCTTCATCGAGAAAGGCACCTTCCAGATTACCAAAAACCACATCAGCATCGGCAAAAACAGGAGCTACTTCCTTTATGAGAGGCCATGGATCATCACCAGGTGGTAAATAATCGGTCGATGGGAAATGTGTTCCTAACATCATATCGCCAACTCCAACAAATGACAAGCCGGTGTTAGTTTGAGACTTGATGCTAAGATTTAAACTAAATAATATGATTGTGATTATTGATAATCTGAACATGTTTGCAAAATTTTGATGTTAAAGATACAATTTTGCCACATTGCCCCTCAGGCTTCATTTGGCTTTTCGCCAAAATACCGTTAATATTGTGTTACATCAAGCATTAACTGCGCTAATAAAAATCAAAGTCATGCCATACAAAGAGCAAAAAGTTGAAAAATTGTTCTATCCCATTGGGGAAGTTGCTGAGATGTTTAAGGTTAACACTTCGTTGATTCGATTTTGGGAGAAAGAATTTGATATCATTAAGCCGCACAAAAACAAAAAGGGCAACCGCATGTTTACTCCTAAAGATGTGGAGAATTTCCATCTGATCTTTCACCTGGTGAAAGAAAAAGGCATGACTTTAAAAGGTGCTCAAAAGAAATTAAAAGAAAATCATGATGATACAGTGAATAACTTTGAAGTAGTATCAAAATTAAAAGATATACGTGAGTTATTGGTTGAAATTCGTGATAACATAGATTAAGAAGGAACCGTGCAGATTCAGGAAATTATTAACGAACTGGAGCTTTTCGCTCCATCCGCCCTCAAAGAAGATTTTGATAATGTAGGATTACTGGTTGGAGAAGCCAGTATGGAAGCAACAGGTGTACTCATCACTCTGGACATTACCGAAGAGGTAATTGACGAAGCCATAGAACGGGAGTGTAATCTTATTGTTTCGCATCACCCCATTATGTTGTCGGGCCTTAAAAAAATTAACGGACGCAATGCCACTGAGCGCATTGTGATCAAAGCCATACAGAATAACATAGCTATTTATGCCTCTCACACTAATGCCGATTCAGTTATCAACGGAGTGAGTGGTAAAATGTGTGAGAAACTTGGTTTGGAGAATTGCAAAATACTGGCTCCTAAAAAAGAAAGCTTGCTAAAGCTGGTAACGTTTGTCCCTAATGAACATGCCAATGCTGTTCGAGAAGCAATATTTAAAGCGGGTGCAGGGCAAATTGGCAATTACGATGCCTGTAGTTATAACCTCAATGGTGAAGGTACCTTCAGGGCCGGGGATAACACCAATCCTTTTGTTGGTGAGAAAGGTGAAATACATCATGAGGCAGAAGTGCGTATTGAAACCGTACTACCTTCATACATGCAAGGGCGGGTTGTTGGAGCACTCTTAAATGCCCATCCGTATGAGGAAGTGGCCTATGATTTATACCCTTTAGCTAACGAATGGTCAACTACCGGCATAGGAATGGTGGGTGAATTACCACATGAAGTGGATGAAGCAACTTTTCTTAATCGATTAAAAAATATTTTTAACGTAGGCTGTGTTCGATACACCACTTTACTTAACAAAACGGTTAAGCGTGTGGCACTTTGCGGAGGCTCAGGAAGCTTCTTACTAGGCAAGGCCATTGCTTCAAAAGCCGATGTATTTGTGACCGGTGATTTTAAATATCATCAGTTTGCCGACGCTGAAGACCGGATTTTAATTGCTGATATTGGACATTTTGAGAGCGAACAGTACACTAAAGAAGTTTTTTTTGAGATACTTACAAAAAAATTCTCTAATTTTGCAATCCATTTATCAAACGTGAATACGAATCCCGTAAATTATTTATAACAGCATGGCAAAAGCAGATTCTAAAGCAAATGCACAAGAAATGACGGTGGAAGAGAGATTAAAAGCTCTTTACGACCTTCAAAGCGTAGAGTCATCTATTGACAAAATTCGCACCCTTCGTGGTGAGCTTCCTTTAGAGGTTCAGGATTTGGAGGATGAAGTTGAGGGGCTTGAAACTCGATTGGGCAACCTTGATGGGGAGGTAAAAAATTTAAATGACGCCATCCTGAGTAAAAAGAACGAGATTAAAGAAGCTGATCTATTAATTAAGAAGTACGAAGCACAGCAAGGTAATGTGCGTAACAATCGTGAGTTCGACTCTTTATCTAAGGAAATTGAGTTCCAAAAGTTAGAGATTGAATTATGCGAAAAGCGTATTAAAGAATTTACAGCTGAATTAAAGAATAAAAAAGAAATTGGCGAGTCATCAAAAACCTTGATCGAAGAGCGTAAAGCTGACTTGACAGCCAAGCAAAAAGAGCTGGAAGAAATTGTAGGCGAAACACAGGTGGAAGAAGAAAGACTGATTGAAAAGTCTGAGAAGATTATGAATATCATTCCTGAGCGTTTACAAACTGCCTTTAAGCGTATCCGTAAAAATGCACGTAACGGTTTAGCTGTTGTAACAGTTGAACGTGATGCATGTGGTGGTTGCTTTAATAAAATTCCACCTCAGCGTCAAATGGATATTGCTTCTCGCAAAAAAATTATCGTTTGTGAGTACTGTGGTCGTATCCTTGTTGATAATGCCATTGGTGGTGAAGACGAATAAACTGTACAGTTTAAAAAATATAACAGCCGGACTTGTTCCGGCTGTTTTTGTTTGTAGCTTTGATACTAATGAAGCATTGCCTGACCATACTGTTGTTTATGATTGCCACATACCAATCATTTGCACAGGAACTTTTCCTCTCTGATAAAGGCCAGGAAAAGCTGCTTCTGATATACCAAAAGCCGGAGGCTGATTTTTTATCACTGATAACCGAGCATAAAAACGCCTCTGCTGAGGATGAATACCTGCGATTATATAATTTGTTTATCGCCTTTCAATCCAATGAACGAATGCTTTACGCCAAAAGTTTTCACAACGGACTGAAGCAATTCGAAACAACATTTAAGTCTTGCCCGAAGGTTCAATTGATGCACACCACACTGCTTATTCAGCAAAGCCTCTTATACTGGAACCAAAATAAAACAGGCGATGGTGCCCGATCATTTTATAAAGCGCACCGCCTGTTCAAAAAACTATATAAAGACCAATATCCCGATGACTATATAAAGCTGCAGGCCATTTTTAATATCTTTCTCAGCCAGATACCGGAGCAGTTTCAGTTCCTGGCATCTTTATTTGGCTTAGAGGGTAACATTGACGAAGGTTTTAAGCAGCTAAACAAGCACCTTCGAAATATCCATCAGCAATCAGGTAACTTTTGCGAAGCAATGGTTCTGCAGACCTATTGTCAGTTAAAATTTGGTAAGCCGGACAAACAGCAGGTTCAATTACTAATGGAACAATCTGTTCATTGTCAGTCTCCTCTTTTAGGCTTTATAGCAGCTTCCTTATGTATTAAAAACCGAATGAGCAATGAAGGATTAACCTACATCAGAAACATTGATCAAAGCAGCTTCAAAAGCTTTCCTTTACTATTGTATGTAAAGGGACGACTAATGTTAAACCAACTCGACTTAAATAGCAACGCAACACTTCAACAATTTACCACTCATTACCAGGGACGCTCATACAGAACAGATGCTTTAATGCGACAGGCCTGGTATTATCATCTACATGAGGAAGTAAATATGCGCGACAGTTTAATAAATCAGGTTACCGCTCAACATCATTTACCTACCTCCAACGATAAACAGGCAAAGAAGGAAGTTTCATCATTAGCCCAAAAACCAGTAAGCTTATTAAAGGCCCGCCTTCTCTTTGATGGAGGCAATTACACCGATGCACGCAGGCTGCTTAACCATATACAGCCAGAAACAATTAATGCTTTCAACCTGCCGGAATATCACTATCGCCTTGGAAGAATCAATAAAGAACTCAACATGCTTAATGAGGCAATAGCCTGTTTTGATAAAACAATAGCTATAAGCGACAACGATACACGTTATTTTGGCCCATATGCAGCCATTGAAGCTGCTAAAATAAAATTGATTCAGAAAGATACACTATCTGCTAAAAGCTATCTTGACCAAGCTTATAAATTAAATACGGGCGAATACAAACAGGATATATCCAGAATCATCTCAAAGTTAGATAACGAGTAAGTGCTTGCGCCCATAATGTTAATTTAACACTCTCCTACCCACTTTTCAGTTTGCTATTCAACACAATAAGTTTTTTAAACAGGCTCTATCCCTTGCCATAACTAACATCTAGACCTACTAGTCTGTTTAAACTTAATAATCACTTAACAATTAAGTTTTTAAATCGATTTTTTTACTAATGTTTTTGTTTACATTAGCAGTGAAAACTTTTAATAACCTAATTTTTAAAGTATGAAAAAAACATTACTATTAGTAGTTTTATTTCTAATCGTCTCCTTGGCTGGAGTAAATGCACAAAATTTATTAATCAATGGTGGATTTGAAAACTGGGATAATTCAACTACCCCATCTACGTGGTCAAAAGCTGAATCAACCACTCAGGAATCTACAATTGTTCATGGAGGTTCATATTCTGCGAAACATGAAGGTGGTACAAAAGATATCGCTCAAACAATAGCTGTAGAACCAGGCAAAATGTATGAATTCTCTGTA
>JAKSBD010000136.1 GCA_022361295.1 Bacteroidales bacterium | reverse complement strand
TTGCAAAAACAAAAAATACTTCTAAAAAATAAAATCAAAACAGTCTCTCAGTTTTTTAATAAAAATACGAATTAAACCAATAGGGTTGTGTGATCAACTAATGTAGCAAATGTTTAACTTGTTGCAATTTTGTCATGGATTTGTAATCTTTTCTCAAACCGTCAGAAATTATTTTACTTCAGATCCATTCTTCACCTCTGCTTCTGGCGATACAAACTTTAATGTTCCATCAGCATCTTCAGCCATTAAGATCATTCCCTGTGATTCAATTCCTCTTAATTTGCGAGGCTCCAGGTTAACCAGGATTGAAACCTGCTTGCCAATAATTTCTTCCGGAGAATAATATTCTGCAATCCCGGAAACGACTGTTCGCTGATCAATCCCTGTATCTACCAACAATTTCATCAGCTTCTTAGTTTTGGCAACCTTTTCGGCTTCTACAATTGTTCCGGTGCGGATATCCATTTTCATGAAGTCATCAAAACTACAGTTTTCCTTAGCTGGTTTTGCAGTGGCCTCAGCCAGCTCATTGGCTTTTTTGGTGTCCAACAGCTTCTGTACCTGTGCTTCGATTGTTTTATCTTCAATCTTTTCAAAAAGCAAGTCAGGCTTATTTGTTTTATGCCCTGCCTGTAATAAATCAGTTCTTCCCAGCTCACTCCATTCCAGTTTTTCCAAATTCACAAAACCGCGAAGTTTCTCCATACTAAATGGCAGGAACGGCTCCAATACAACGGTCAGGTTAGCAGTAATCTGCAGGCAGATATTCATCACCGTTTTTACGCGTTCAGGATCGGTCTTCACAACCTTCCAGGGCTCTTCATCCGCCAGATACTTGTTTCCTAAACGAGCCAGATCCATCGCAAATTTTAATGCTTCACGGAAACGGTAGTTATCCAGGCTCTTCTCAACCTCCGCTTTCAGATTGGCAATCTCAGCAAGTGTTTGCTGATCCACCTCATTTAGCTCTCCCAAAGCAGGAACCTCACCATCGTAATATTTCTGAGTAAGCACCAGGGCCCGGTTTACAAAGTTCCCCAAAACGGCTACCAACTCGTTGTTATTGCGTGCCTGAAAATCTTTCCAGGTAAAGTCATTATCCTTTGTTTCAGGAGCATTGGCTGTTAAAGTATAGCGCAATACGTCCTGCTTATCTTTAAAATCAACCAAATATTCGTGTAACCATACAGCCCAGTTGCGCGAAGTGGAGATCTTATCCCCTTCAAGGTTCAGGAATTCATTAGCCGGCACATTTTCAGGTAATATATAGCTTCCCTCCGCTTTCAACATTGACGGGAATACAATACAGTGAAATACGATGTTATCTTTACCGATAAAGTGTAACATACGTGAATCTTCACTCTTCCAGTACTTTTCCCATTCAGGCGTTAACTCTTTTGTTGCAGAAATGTATCCGATTGGTGCATCAAACCATACGTAAAGCACTTTACCATCGGCTCCTTCAACAGGAACAGGTACGCCCCAATCTAAGTCTCGACTCACGGCACGTGGCTGTAAACCAAGATCAATCCAAGATTTGCACTGACCATATACATTTGATTTCCACTCTTTATGGCCATCCAGTATCCATTCTTTCAAAAATGGCTCATGCTTGTCCAATGGCAGGTACCAGTGCTTTGTTGTTTTAATAACAGGCTTACTTCCCGAAACTACAGAGCGAGGATCAATAAGATCTGTTGCGTTTAATGAGGTACCGCAGCTTTCGCACTGGTCGCCATAAGCACCTTCGCTTTTACAATGAGGGCAAGTACCGGTAATATATCGGTCGGCCAAAAACTGCCTGGCTTCCTCATCATAATATTGCTCTGACTCCTTCTCAATAAACTCGCCCTTGTCATATAAAGTTTTAAAAAATTCAGAAGCCGTTTCGTAATGTGTCTTACTTGTTGTACGTGAGTACACATCAAATGAAATACCGAAATTCTCAAAAGAATCTTTAATAATGCCATGAAACTTATCTACCACATCTTGTGGCGTAACACCTTCGTTCTTTGCTTTTAAGGTAATTGGCACACCATGCTCATCTGAACCACCAATCAATAACACATCTTCTTTCTTCAATCGAAGGTAACGTACATAAATATCGGCCGGCACATACACACCAGCTAAATGACCAATATGAACAGGCCCATTGGCATAAGGCAACGCAGTGGTTACCAACGTTCTTTTAAAATCTCCAGCTTGCTTCATTCTGCTTGAATTATTTTATGGTTGCTTACAACCTACTATTCTATGGTTGAATTTAATGGCGCAAAGATATGCAAAGTAATTTATTAAAGACGTAAGATAAAAGACATAAGATTTAAGTATCAAGATGCAGGACTATTTTTTTCGTTTTAGAGATTATCTTGATACTTTTATCATAAATCTTGATACTTCTGATATGATATTTCCAAAATCACTCGAAAAAGGCTCAACCATTGGCATTATTGCACCGGCAGGTAAGATTGATGCTGAAACCATACACTTTGCCGAAAAGTTTTTTCACAAGCGGGGTTATAAGGTCGTTCTTGGTGATAACGTATGTAATTCGTTTCATCAGTTTGCCGGTAATGACGAACATCGTTCGGCCGACCTGCAACACATGCTCAACAGCAAAGATATTGACGCTATCTTTTGCGCCCGTGGTGGTTATGGAACCATGCGAATTATTGATCATATTGACTTCACACATTTCCTTGAATATCCTAAATGGGTCATAGGTTATAGTGATATAACCGTGTTACATGCCGCTCTGCAAAACAAAGCCGGTGTTGCATCCATCCATGGACCCATGCCTAAGAACTTCCCCGATAAAGCTGACGATGAAGAAGACATGGAAGCGCTTTTTGACTTATTGCATGGTAAGTTGCCCCATTACACCATCAAAGCACACGAATTAAACCGACCTGGTGAAGCCGAAGGAATTTTAATGGGTGGAAACCTTGCACTTATCTATGCCTTGCGAGCTACTCCCATTGATACCAACCCTCATGGTAAAATTCTTTTTATTGAGGACATTGGCGAATACCTGTATAGCATTGACCGGATGATGCAAAACCTGAAACTAAGTGGTTTTCTGAAAGAGTTAAGCGGAATTATTGTTGGCGACTTTACCGATATGAAGGATAATGATGATCCGTTTGGGCAAACAGCCTTTGAAATAGTTATAGAGGCCGTTGCTGAATATGACTATCCGGTGATGATGGGATTTCCGGCCGGGCACGACCACCTGAACCTGCCTTTGATATTGGGTAAACGCGTTAGTATGAAAGTTGAATCAGATACCTGTCAATTGACTTTTTAAGCTATGGCAACACATAATGAATTGGGTAAAACAGGAGAAGCAATTGCAGCTGAATTCCTTGAAGAGAAAGGCTTTGAAATACTGGAACGTAACTGGGTACACAATAAAAAAGAGCTTGACCTTATTGCCATGCATAATAATTACCTGGTAATAATTGAGGTGAAGACACGCACTTCTGACGGATGGGAACACCCCAAAGAAGCGATTACGAATGGAAAAATTCGCTCTATAGTGTCTGCAACCGAGTCGTATATTTACCAAACAAATACCCTAAATGAAGTGCGTTTTGATGTTGTAACACTTATTGCCAATGGCGACGACTGGAATATTGAGCATATTGAAGAGGCTTTTCATCCTGGTCTATAGAAAGCAACCACTGAAATACATTTTATAATCAACCACTGAAAACACTGAAATACACAGAAAACTATTTAAGTTTGTGATTTCAGCGTATGAATCAATATCTGTGTTTTTCTGTGCCTTCTGTGGTTGAATCAGTTCCTGTGCTTTTCCGTGTTTTTCCGTGTCTTCTCAGTCTTCCGTCGTTTCTAACCTTCTGTGCCTTCTGTGGTTTCTAATCACCTGTGCCTTCCGTGGTTTCTAACCTTCTGTGATTGAATTTTATTTCACTATCTTACCACCATAAGTACTTACATTATCTCTTACATATGAACATAGAAGAATTCAGAGAATATTGCATTGCCAAACCTGCTGTTACAGAAGAGTTCCCTTTTGATGAAGTGACGCTGGTATTTAAAGTGGCCAATAAAATGTTTGCGCTCACAAGCCTCGATAAAGAATTTAGCATGAATCTGAAATGCGATCCTGAGCGTGCCATTGAGTTGCGCGAAGAATATCCGGCCATTCAACCGGGCTATCATATGAACAAAAAGCATTGGAACACCGTATATGCTGATGGATCAATAAAAGATGATTTTTTAAAAGAACTGATTGACCACTCATATGAACTGATTGTTAAAAGTCTGACCAAGAAAGTGCGGGAAGAGAATAATCTTTAAGTAGTGAGATTTGAGAAGTGAGTAGTGAGTATTTAAACCAATACTCATTACTTTGTACTCATTACTTTGTACTCATTACTTTGTACTCAACATTCTACAACAATGAAAAAACTTGCCAAATACTTTTTCCAGGGATTATTATACGTAGTGCCTTTGGGTGTAACCATTTATGTACTGGTCTTTGCTTTTATCTGGCTCGATGGTTTGTTGCGCGATTTAGAAATATTTCAGCATGAACCATATGCACAGTTCAATTTCCCGGGCTTAGGTTTGCTGGTCATTGTACTGGCAGTCACATTCATTGGTTTTATTGGTCAAAAACTGATTACAGCACCTATCGAAAGCCGCTTTGAGCGAGGATTGAAAAAAGCGCCACTAATCAAAGTCATCTATACATCTGTTAAAGATTTATTATCAGCCTTCGTTGGCAAAGAGCGTAAGTTTGAAAAACCCGTCCTGGTAACACTTGATAAGGAAGGTATTCTTGAGCGCTTTGGCTTTATTACCTCTTCTGACTTAAATGAATTGGGTGTTAAAGATAAAATTGCGGTGTATCTGCCAAGTTCATACGGTATATTGGGCGAATTATATGTTGTTCCGGCCCAAAATGTTAAACCTATTGATGCCCACCCGGCCGATGTGATGAAGTTTATTGTTTCGGGTGGCGTGGCTAAAGTCAAGTAAATGCGAACCGTCCTGCTGTTAATATTCGTTATTGGCTTAAAACTAAATGCGCAGGAGTTTAGTCAAACTGGTAAAGCCTCTTACTATGCCAATAAATTTGAAGGCAGATTAACAGCCAACGGTGAGGTTTTCAGCAATGACAACTTAACGGCAGCCCACAAATCATTGCCTTTCGGAACCCGGGTTGTTGTCTTCAACCTAACTAATAATAAACAGATTACACTTACCATAAACGACCGTGGTCCATTTATAAAAGGGCGCATTATTGATGTTAGCCAATTAGCAGCCAAACAACTTGGCTTTTTCAATCAGGGCATTACTCAGGTCAGGATAGAATTGGCACATAAAAAGCTCAAACAAGAAGAGTTACTCAAGCCATTGACAAGAAAAACTCTTATTATAATGCCCCCTTATGCTGTTAGATTAGCTGAGGCCTCAAGATCATTACACCCAGAAAATTAACTCTATAAAAGCCCAATGCTATTGCTTTATCTTTCATCTTGTGTCTTGACTCTTATATCTTGTATCTTACCCCTCTCTTTATTGTGCGGCACAGCTTTTGATTGTATATTCGCTCAGTAAACACCAAAACACGTAATTAGATGAAAAAAGTAATTATCATATTAGCAGCTGCCATAATGGTGGCTTGTAATCCAACCGCTAAACTGCCAACTATTCTTTCAGGCGCTGATGCTGCCTTTGAGCAGGCTGATTATACCAAAGCTTATACCATGTACTCTGAATACATTAGTGTTGCAAAAGCCAATGGTGTGCAAATAAGCGATGAACTGTATAAGAAACAAGCTCAAACATGTGCTCAACTGGACAAGCTTGATGAAGCTTCAGGAATATACAATCAATTACTTGAGAATGATGCAAACATAAAGTTAATTGCCGAATATGCACAAATGCTGCAAAGCAATGCCAAGGTTGAAGAAGAAATTGCCCTTTGGACAAAGCACGCTGATAAGATTAAAGACAGTAATCTGGCAAAAGTAAAAACAGAACGTCTCGTATTTCTTAATGCTTCAAAAGAAAAGCATGATGCCGTTATTGAAGCGTATAATTCCAAAGGTGATATTAGCTTATCAAAAGAAGCTCAGCTGCAATATATCAAAGCTTTGGAAGCAAGTGACAAAGGAGCGGCAGCAGCAAAAGCATGCAACGCCTTACTTAAAGCTAATCCCGATTATACAGAAGCGCTTGAGTGGAAAGCCAAATACTATTTTAACAAGGCCGAAAAGCGCTATAAATATGAGATGGCAAAGTATAATAAGAATAAGACTTCTGCGGCTTATGCCTACTTACGACGTGATTTGAAAAAAGTATCAGCCGATTTTCGCATTGCACGTGATAGCTTTCTAAAACTTCGCGAAAAAGACCCAACTAATAAATCGTACATCAGATATTTGAAGAATACTTATTTGCGATTAGACCAAAAAGGCAAAGCAGCCCAACTGGATAAACTGTTGAAGTAAGAAATATTATTAACCTGGCAGACATTAATGTTCTGTCAGGTTTTTTTATACCCTATTTCACCAATTTAAAATTAGCATATTTAAGGCGATCTTTAATGCGCTTACCAGCTCTGAACTGTACTTTCAAATCTTTTATTGAGCGCCAGCTAACATCTTCTTCTTTTTCTTCGCAATGACTGCCCAGGTGTAAACTTAATATACCCAAATCGCCCAGCTCAACTGATTCATTATCCAATAAATAGTCAGGTATCGTATCGGCCAGTGCCATTAAAACACTGTGCACCTCTCCTCTTGTTAAGGTCGTATATCGGGCAATACGTTCAGCTATATCATTAAGCCTTATTTTACGGCGTTCACAAGAACGAGCATAAAAAACCTCTTTCTCATTACCGTTTTTATCTTTTACAACTTGCTTTACCTTCTTATATTTTACAGCCATTTAGATGTATGTTTATGGTTTCTGATAACTATGCTAATGAATTTTTGAAAGGATATTAATGATCTTTTCTTATTATATCTTTCTGCTTTTACCCGGGTCATAGCTTATTGCTTACCGGGGTTACAATATACCTTTAACCCCGGTAAAAGCCATGGCAAATCAATAGAAAAATTCAAACTCCTGCTAAAGAAAATTCATTAAGCTACTGATAAAAAAGCAAAAAGATACTAAAGGAAGTAACTGTTTCAGAAGAATATTTCATTAACTCAATAACAGAAACACGACTCATCTACACCTGATTTTCTGTGACATTCCGCTCTTTCTGTGGTTGAACACAATAAATAACAGGCTTTACCATACCAATTAAATCACCTCTTCCTTCCTTCTCCCTTATACGGACTATGGTAACATGGCATGGCACTAATACCATTCTTTGATTTTTGCTCTTTCTCCCTTGGCTCACCACAACGCGGTACAATGCTAAGCCCAAAACGCAGATTTAGGTTCCGCTGATTCTCCAGTTTCATAAAGCCCAAAAGGTTATCAGCCGCTGCATGCAAATGAAACACTCCCATTTTAACGCCCACCCCGGCTCCAATATTGAAGTAGTCGCCATTAATAGCTGTATATGATAACGAAGCGTTTAATCGTTTATAATTATAAGTATTGGCCGAAAGCGTAAAAGCCGGCATTATTTTATTGCGTTGAAAACGACTATAGAATACTGCTCCTGCGTTTAGATGATTGGTAAGCGATCGTGTTGCACCCAGGTATAGTTCAGGTGTTAAGCGCGTTGTAAAGCCTCCATTATCAGGTACGGGCAGAAACTGGTGTCGTAAACTGTCTCCTAATTCCTCTGCATAGTCGCCACTATTAAAATCGGTCGATGAATCAGTACCGGTAAACTCAAATACACCATCTGACACAAAGGTATTCAGTTCACTCCCCCAGGCGATAAAACCAAGGTTGAGCAAACTACCTGAAAAAGTAGTCTTCTCATCATATTGGTAGATAAAACCAACGTCAAAACCAACGCCCATGTTTTTCTTATTCATCATGTATTGCGTCCAGTCAATGTTCTCGCGCAATTCAACATTTTCAACATATCCCTCGTCATCCAATTCAATGTCAATGGGAAACGATGTGTGTATTTTTGTATCTAAATCAATCAACAGGCCAAAGTTATTGGCATTGGTTGTAAGTCCGCCTTGTGTTTTAGGTGTATAAACAGTTCCCTTACCAAACAAGAGTTTTGCGTGCACGCCCAATGTTAACCTGTCGGACACATCACGCGCAATTCCTAAGGCATATTCCCTGAAGTGCAAACCATTAACCCGCAAGCCATTCAGTGATGCTTCCCGTCCCACAAAGGCTGTGTTACCATACCAAAGTAATTCTGCGGCCTCTTTAGGAATTGTATTGTATGAAGTTATTTTTTCACTTACAGAAAAGGTGATCCAGTTATCCTTCAACCAAAAGCCGGCATAAAGGGGCGTATAATATACCGATGACTGCACAATCTCGGTATTATTCAGATTGCCAACAACCTCATCAAAATTTAAGTAGCTCGAATCAACTGAGCTATCGTAGCGTAATCCCTCATTTAATGAAAACGCACTATTATTGTAATTGGCGTGTATCGAAGCCATACCGGGAAATCCAACTATCCATTTGCACTTGTAACTAACGGCAGGATTAACATAGTTGGCCTGCGGCACATCGTGCATTAAAAACAAAGTCAGGTTTTGTTGTGCTTTAACTTCGTTAACACAAAAAACAAACAACGCTATCAGTAAATACTTATTTGCTTTCTGCATCTACGAATTATTTATGCTATAATCAATTTGCGCCTGCACTCCAACAGCAGCCGATAAACTGTATGAATCAAAATTATCAATCACCTGCTGGGTCAATACTAAATCATTAACAACACCCCTGATAACAATTCGATCAGAAAACAATAATGCATCAATCTGCTCATCACTCAAAGGCAACTGATATGGATATGGATCGGAATGTTTCTCCTTGCTAACCTTCCCGTCTTCATCTATTTCGGCAGCATTAACCAGTATCGGTGTAGTGGTCAATTGCCTGTCTGTTCCATTAATGTCAACAAAATACAAATCCACCTCAATTTCGGCCGGATAGCGATTGGTTATATCAAACTGCAACATCATTGAAAGGATATATTTCCGTTCTGACACAGATGACTCAAGATTAAAATAGACAGTATCTGTCTCCTCCCAGCCAACCGTAACATCAACTACCGGAACAGGCGCTACCAGGGGCACCTCACTAACGTCGTCGTATTGCACGGTTAGTTTACCCAATGGCAGCGACAAATTGGGTTTAAACTCTATTTCATCTGAAATCTTATCAGCATCCAGACCAGTGCAAGCCATCAGACTAATTGCCAAAAACATTGTGCATATAAAGCGTTGCGGCATATTTATATGATTTGTTTACAGATTATGCTTTATTAACTAAACATTAAAGATGACGAATATATTGTACATGTGGTTGGCAATATAAATAAAATAAGCTGAGTGTAAATTAAATTTCATTCTTCCCGATGATATAAAGCCTTGATTAAATAGTCGTGATAGATAAGTTAATGAGACGATAACGTTGTTATAAGGAGGATGGGTTATTTGAGTTTAGATGCAACAGAACTATTGAATTAAACACTAATGCAATTATTCAAAATAAACAGGCATCTACTGAACTTCAGAAGCCTGTAGCTGTTTGTGATGTATGAAAGGGTCATATTTCATAACATATTTTCTAACACTTATTGCCATCATTGGATGTCAATCATCTCAAAACAAGACCACCATGCACAGCAACGCTTTAATTAACGAAACCAGCCCTTACCTACTTCAGCATGCACATAACCCGGTTAACTGGTATCCATGGGGCAAAGAAGCTGTTCAAAAGGCTAAAGATGAAGATAAATTACTATTGATTAGTGTTGGTTATTCAGCTTGCCATTGGTGCCATGTAATGGAACACGAGTCGTTTGAAGATGAAGCTGTGGCAGCCATTATGAATGAACACTTTATATGCATAAAGGTCGACCGGGAAGAACGTCCCGACGTAGATAAAATTTATATGGAAGCGGTTCAAATGCTGACCGGCCGCGGCGGATGGCCTTTAAATTGCTTTGCGCTGCCTGATGGACGCCCCGTTTGGGGTGGCACATACTTCCCAAAGCAACAGTGGATACAGGTACTTGAGCAGCTGGCTCAGCTTAACAAAAACGAAAAGGAGAAACTATACCAACAGGCCGATGCTTTAACACAAGGTCTGCAACAGCTGGAAATGCCACTTGCTGAAGAAGGGATGGCTCCCGATATTTACCAGGCAGTTATTAATAGTCGTAATCGTTTTGATACCACATATGGAGGATTTGGTGAAGCACCAAAATTTCCAATGCCTGTTTCACTGCATTTAATTCATCAGCTGGGCACCATGCAACAAGACAAGGAATTGTTAGATTTTGTGCATCTTACACTTGATCGAATGGCGTCGGGAGGTATTTACGACCAGGTTGGTGGTGGATTTGCACGCTACTCGGTTGATGAACGGTGGTTTGCTCCTCATTTTGAAAAGATGCTGTATGATAATGCCCAATTGATTACACTGTACAGCAATGCCTATAAATCCACCAAAAACGGACTTTACAAGCGCATTGTGAATGAAAGCATTCAATTTGTTGAAAGGGAATTAACAGCTCCGGAAGGCATCTTCTATTCAGCTCTGGACGCCGACAGCGAAGGTGAAGAAGGTCAGTTCTACATTTGGAGACATAGCGAATTAAAAGAGATACTAGGCGATGACGAGCACTTTTTCAACTATTTCAACATTAAAGAAAATGGTAATTGGGAAATGGGTAAAAACATTCTTCATGGCGGCATAACGCGCGACGAGTACATCCAACATCATAAGCTTGACGCAAATACCTTTAATGCAGAAATAAACACTGCTATAGCCAGACTTTTAAACGTGCGTGAAAACCGCGTTCGCCCGGGACTCGATGATAAAGCATTAACATCGTGGAATGCATTAATGATAAAGGGACTATGTGATGCTTACCAAACCTTTGGTGAAGAGAAGCACAGGCATCTGGCCCAAAAAGCCATGCAGTATCTGCTCAGGAATGTCAAACAAACCAATGGCTCTTTGCTGCGAACAACGAAAAACGGCATCAGTAAAATAGATGCATTTCTGGATGATTACGCTTTTATGATTGATGCATTAATCAGCTTGTATGAAATTACTTTTGATGAAGCGTATTTAAATGAAGTACAGGAGTTAATGCAATATACCCTGGAGAACTTTTACAATTCCACAGCACAGGTATTTTATTATACTTCCAAGGATGGCGAACAGCTTATCGCACGCAAAACTGATGTACAGGATAATGTGATTCCGTCGTCGGTTGGTACCATGGCCAATAACCTCATCAAACTTCACCAATTGTATCATAAACCCGAGTATGAAGCAATAGCCGCTGTACTTATTCAAAAGATGTACAAATTAGCCTCTGAACACCCGACCTATTATGCTCAGTGGGCTTTATTAACCCACCTGCAAAACCAGCGACAGGAAATAGTTATTGTTGGAAAAGATGTCAGCGCGTACAGAAAGGAGCTTCAAAAACAACTTCGCCCTGGTGTGATTTACGCAGGTTCACCAGATGGTCTGTCAACCATTGAAGTATTAAAAAATCGCTTTAAGGAAGGTGCTACACTGATTTATCAATGCAAAAATAAAACCTGTGAGTTGCCGGTGGAGAAGCCATCTTTGGTTCCTTAGAACCTTTATTTTGGATGGTAATTAACACCATAACAGGCCTAAACCAAAACAAGCGAACTATCGATGGACAGTTCGCTTGTAAGTTATTAGGGTTGATTTAAATTAGTTTGCAACAGGCGTAGCTTTGCCTTTTTTATGAACGGTAATTGCAGCAACCGATCCATCATCTTTAAAGACAATGTCAACTCCCATTTCTTTATATTCCTCAATCATCTGAGCTTGCTCTTCAGGGGTGTACTTTTTTGCGTTTTTCCCACTTTGTTCCTTAATATCTTCTCCTCCATTCAAAGAAAAGTTAATCGGTACAGTATAGCTCACATTAACAAATTTCCCCCTTTGTTTGCCTGGTTTCCATTGCGGCATAGACGACACAACACGAATGGCCTCATCATCTAATATTGTATGACCACTGCTCCTGGCTACTTTCACATCTTTTACCTTGCCATCGTCGGCAACAATAAATGAAATATATGTACGTCCAAAAGCACCGGCACTTTGGGCTTCAGGTGGATATTTGATGTTAGTTGCTAAAAACTGGCGAAGCGCCTGCTCTCCTTTAGGGAATTCAGGCATTTCTTCCACCACAAAAAACACGGGTCCTGTTACTCCTTTAAGCTGGGCATTGGTATTTTCAATGGCCTCTTTTAATTCGGCTTCCTCCTGCGTTAGCTCCGGCTCTACATCGCGCAGCTCGCAGGCAAACAGCACTGCCACCATTGATAGTGTTACAATGGCAAACACTGATTTTAAACTGAATATCTTTTGAATATTATCTTTCTTCATCATGGTAAATCGTTTTTTTGTAAGCGACTGGTTGAAGTTATTGACCGGCAGCAGACGGGCACCTGTTGCCTGAAACAACAACAACTCTTTGTAACTTTTAGCTGAATAGCCTTTTTCGAGCACCTGCTTGTCGGCCTGAAACTCGTGTAGTTCCTTTAGCAAACTGCGTAAGAACCACGCAAAAGGATTGAACCATTGAATAATTAGCAGCAATTCAAGCAAAAGCACATCCCAACTATGCTTAAGCCTGACATGTGTAAGTTCATGAATCATTATCTGCTCCAACTCCTTATCGGAGTAGCGCGATTGATTGACAAACACCACATTAAAGAATGAAAACGGATTAAACTGACCGGGCAAGTCAGCAACTTTATACCCTTTATAACTAACCAGTTTTACTTTACCGGCCAATCCGCCCAATCGGACAAAGCCATAAAGCAAACGAAGCATCAAGCCTCCGCAACCAACTATATACAACCATTTAAAAGCAGCAGACTGCGCCACTACCGGCACAACTACAGCCTTTGTGTTTTGGGCATAAACCGTAATGGTTTCAAGTACGTTACCCACATAAACCTCTCCTTCCGGCGCCATTGTTCTGTATATCGAAAAGCTTATTAACGGAACAACAGTAGCCAGCATTAAAGAGCTTAATAAGTAAAAGCGATTAAACTTAAATGTTGGTTCGTAATGCATTACCAAACGGTAAAAAGCCGTTAAAAAGCCAAGTATGACTGCTGATTCAAATAAATAATTGACAATTACATCCATGGTATTAATTATATAATTGATTAGGTGAGGGTTTACCGGGTTGTCCAATTCACTCCATACCTATTAACCTGAGGTCGAAATTTAATGTCGACCTCAGGTTATATTATTTTTCCTTATCTAAATCTTTCTTTACATCATTAAGCAATTCTTCTAAATCTTTGACATCCATTTTATCTTCTTTGGCAAAAAAGGACACCATGTTTTTAAACGAATCCTGAAAATAATTCGACATAAAGCGCTTCATAAAGGCCTTTTTATAAATCTCCTTTGAGACTACAGGAAAATACACGTACCCTTTGCCAAGCTTTTCATGATCGACAAATCCCTTGTTCTCGAGAATACGTACAATGGTGGATACAGTATTATAAGCCGGCTTGGGTTCCGGCATTAGTTCTATGATGCTTTTAACATTGGTTTTGCCCAATTCCCAAAGTTTTTGCATCACTTGTTCTTCTGCTTTGGTCAGTTCTTTCATTCTATTCAACTAAAATATTAGTTCAAATATAGGGCAACTTTTACTACAAGCCAACTTTTCTCACTACTTTTTTAGTTGAAAGACTTATCAGACCTCTTCTTTTTGCATTATTTTGATGGCAAGATCCTGCACAAAGTCGTGTTTCTTTAGTAGTTCTTCAGCATCGCCTTCATCGTATGCCTCAAGGGTAATCACATCAATTAATTCCATACCCAGGGCTTTAAAAACACGCTTAAACTGTTCAATCGTCATATCGCAATCTCCTTCACCTGAACCGGCCGGTAACAGTAATGCCGCACGTTTCCCATATAGCTTTTTATTCGCAAAATATGGTCTGAAACGATCAATCATCAACTTTGTTTGTGCAGAAGGACCAAACCAGTAAATTGGTGTTCCGAAGATAATCACATCAGCCCACTCAAGATTCTTATACAGAACCGTCATACCATCATTTTGTATACACTCCAGATCTTCTGCCTTACACCTTCGGCAATCAATGCAAGGCTGTATCTTATGATGGTAGAGGTAATAGGTTCGGCAATTGACTCCATTATCTGATAAATGCTCCGTCAGGCGATTAGCCATAGTGGCCGTATTGCCGTTAACACGCGGACTTCCTATAAAAATTGCAACGTTCATAAGGCTTAGATTAAAATATTAACACTCAATATACTAATGTTTTATGAGTTTTTCTAGCCCGATTTGAATTTTACCTGTAACAAATAAAGAAACACAGGCGTCCTACTCCTGAATATCAAAAACTACAACTATGAAAAACTTCATTCTTATTATATCCGTTTTTACTGTTGTTTTCCTGACAACAACGAGTGGTTTTGCCCAGGAGAAATCTAAAAACATTGTGAGTGTTGAAGAGAAAAACGGGAAAAACATCATTAAAGCTCCCGGTGTAAAACTAGAGGTTGACGAGTATAACGATACCATTACAAAAATAACCATTGGCCGACGCCGGTTTGAGGTCATTGAAGATCACAACCGGGCTCGAATAAGAATGGTACGTGTACCCCGCGAAAAATTTAAAGGACATTGGGCGGGCTGCGACCTTGGTTTTAATGGGTATATGACTTCAGACTTTTCAACCGACCTGCCGGCAGACGCTATGTTTATGGATTTAAATGCATCTAAATCGGTTATGTTCAGCATTAATTTCCTGCAATACAATATTGGCCTGCAGAAGCATAAAAATAACTTTGGTATGGTCTTAGGTGCAGGCTGGACTTTCTATAACTACCGTACCGATTTACCTTATACCTTCGAGCGCGATCCGGATACAGGCAAAACCATTGGTGTGCCAATTCCGGAAGAACGAAAAATGGAGAAAAATAAAATAACCACATCGTTTATTAATATTCCCCTGTTGTTTGAATGGCAGATACCGGCATCAGAAAAATTTCATCGTTTTTACATTTCTGCGGGTCCATACTGCGGTTTTAAGCTGGGTGGGCATACCAAGGTTGTATATAAAGAAGATGGAGATCGCAATAAAGACAAAGGTCGCGACGATATTAACCTGACAGCTTTCCAGTACGGAGGCATGGTACGCATGGGTTATCGATTTATTAATTTGTATGCCACCTACAATTTTTCAACTTTGTACAGCGAAAACAGAGGACCGGAGCTTTATCCTTTCACAATAGGAGTATCGCTTATTCAATTTTAAAATGACAGACACCATGCAAAAACTACTTGCAACATCATTAATACTTTTTCTGATCTCGTTCTTCAGCCTGAAGGCTCAGACCATTGAGCCTGAAGTAGCATCGCTTTACGAACGTCATTGGGAAATAGAAACCGGTATTTACCGTGTATTAAACGACGGAAAGGTCGGCATTATCAAATCAAACGGTCAAATAATTGTTCCTTGCGAATACAACCAGGTCTGGAATCTGGATGATAACGGTTTTTTCAGAGTATTAAAATCAGGTAAAGCAGGTGTTTTTCATATCAGTGGTCAAATCATCATTCCTGCTGAGTATGACCAGGTATGGCCCTTTAATGATGGTTTAGCAAAGGTGCTGAGACATGGTAAACTAGGCTATTTTAATAAGCAGGGTGAACAGATAGTTCCTTGTGAGTATCAGCAAATATGGGCTTTTGATAATGGCCGGGCGCGTGTGCTAAGAGCTGGTAAAATTGGTTATATCGATAGCAATGGCAATGAAATAATACCTTGTGAATACCAGCAAATATGGTCGTTCGATGAGGGCAAAGCCCGCATATTGAAAGATGGAAAGGTCGGCTACATTGATTATATGGGTAATGAAATAATTCCTCCTATGTATTCACACATCTGGGAGTTTGAAGACGGTAAAGCCAAAGCTTTACTGGAGGGTCAGATGGTTTGGATTAACGAAAATGGTCAACCCCTTGATTTACCAATGCCAAAGAATGACTATGATGAACCTTCATCAACTAAAGTTACCACCAAAGGTAAAAACGAAAAAGAAGTACTGATTGAAGATGAAGATGGCAATAAAACACATATCCGCATTTTAGGTGGCGACATTGTTGTTAATGAAAAAGGCAATGACACGTATATCGAAATAGGCGGTAAAGACAGAGATCGATACCGATACCGCTCACGGCGATTCAAAGGGCACTATACCGGTATAGAATTTGGCTTTAACAATTATGTGACTTACAATAACAGCACCAGCTTGCCTGCCTCTGATTCATACATGGAACTGGACGCCGGTAAATCAAATACCTGGGCTATTAACGCCTTGCAATGGAGTATAGGGCTCGACAGGCGGGGAAACATTGGTTTAGTCACCGGTTTGGGTATAGAATGGAACAACTACCATTTCTCAAATCCAATCATTTTAACAAAAGATGATGATGGATATATTAGCTATGAGGAAGCCACCCGCCCCCTGGATAAGAATAAATTAGTAACCACACATCTGAATGTTCCTTTGCTAATGGAGTTCCAGATCCCTACCAACCGATACCGTAACTCATTCTATTTCTCTGCCGGAGGTATCGGTGGCATGCGCATTAACTCATATAATCGTATTGTATATGACGATAATGACTCTCCTCATAAACAAAAGAAAAAGGGCAGTTATAATGTACAGAAGTTCCGATATGGAGCCATGGTACGTATGGGCTACAGAGCTATTAATCTATATGGCACCTACTACTTCTCTACCCTGTTCGAAGAGAACAAAGGTCCTGAATTATATCCGGTATCGGTAGGATTATCGATCTACCTGGATTTATAAAATGCTGAATCTGTGATTTGGTAATTTGCTAATCCCTTATCTTGCCAAATTACCTGACACCCTCAGCTCCAATCTATCTAATCAACATACGGGCTATCCATAACAGGCCGCAGGTGTTTAATAGTCACACCATTACAGTGCAGATTCTTTTGCCGGGCTTAGCTTAGCACGCAAAGGCATTCTAAAGCCCGCATGTACTCTTAAAAAGCCGGAGACAGACTTTTGCGCATCAATTTCGGTCACCTTATCAAAATATTATATAATCCTATGTAAATAATGGATGCAATTGCTATGGTAATAATATATTTACCGAACTAACTTATTAAAACGTATTAAATGAAAAAGATTCTTTTACTATTAGCAGTATGCATGCTTTCAAGCCTTAGTTATGCCCAGAAACTAAAAACGCTTGACGGAAAACCTGATTGCATTAAGGGTGATCAAAATATCAACATCATATTTACTTATGATGACCTGAAGGTAGGTAAAATGAATGAAGGTGATTACATCAAACGTGAAACTGCAGAGCGTAACGATAAAGAACAAGGCACAGGAGACGAATGGAGCATTAAATGGGAAAAGGATCAATCTGAAAGGTATCCAGCCAAATTTATTGAACTATTTAATATTCACGGAGACAAACTATTTGGTTCCAAAGTGGTAGAAAATAGCGAAACGGCTAAGTATACCATGTGTGTCAATACTTCTTTTATCGAACCAGGTTTCAACGTGGGTGTTATGAGAAAGCCGGCTAAGACCAACCACATGATTACCATTTATGAAACGGCTAATCCCAACGAAATTTTGCACGAACTGGAAATTATTGCCAGTCCCGGAACAGGAGCTGCAGGCTATGATTTTGACGCCGGATTTCGCATTCAGGAGTCTTTTGCCAAAGCTGCTAAAGAGTATGCACAATATATGTACAAGAAGCATTTAAAATAGGTTTCAAACACATATCGAATAGCTGATGCCAGATACTTCTTAAGTACCTGGCATTTTTTGTTTGCTCAATGTTCGCTTATATTTTATGAACTATTACGGATATTCAATAAAAGTGAATGGCTAAGGTTTTTTGAATTTTGTCAATTCACTATATCCCATCAGCTTACCCTTTCGGTGTGTTTCTGACTTAACAATACCAACCCCTTCGGCATACCATTCTACAGAGCTAATGGTCATGCTTACAAAAGCCTTTGTAACAACATCCTGCGAAATCTTCACACAATCAAACGTACCCGCCGGAGTAGTTACTTTTTCTTCAGCCAATATTTTCCTGTTTTCAACACTAACCGTCATGTTAATAGGCATAGGACCGCCTGTTATTTCCATTCTTATATAACCGTCTTTAAGCTGTTCTCCAACCTTATATGATGATGGTATATTTATTTCATCCATCGACAACTTGACTTCCATTCCTTCATAAGCCTCCATCTGTTTTTGATCAAGATAGCCGCTCATATCAATGTAAAAGGTTCCATCGATGCATTTAAAAGTGATATCTGTTTCAATTATCTCGTCTTTTGACTTTGGATCTCCAACAACCTGGTGAACAGAAAATGTAGTGTTATTCCCTTTATGCTCAACAGCCGTAACTGTTTGTGTAACTACGCCGGTACTTTTGCCTTTTTTATCGTAGTTGGTTATTTCAGTAACTGTTCCTTCTTCATAAGGAATATAGGCCTTGCAATCCTGAGCATTTGATGACAAGAATGGTAAAGCAATGGCAATAATGCATAAAATTTTTTTCATAGTAAGGTGTTTAAATCTGGTAAATAAACTACCTAAGTTATGAAGTATTTTTCAGGAGGTAAAGGCCAGAATTAAAAGTGATTTGTCTTTAAGCCACCGTATTAGTTATTTAAAATTGTTTAAGTATCTTTAGCTAGCATTTGTACGTTAGCATCAATGATATCAAACCAGACTCGAAGCATAGTATGTTTTTTAATTGTAGTACTTCTGCAATTGAATACTAATATTAAAGCAAACGAACTCAAAGAGATTGTTGTCTTAAACTCCTATCATCATGGCTTCAAATGGACTGCTGATATTGACAATGCGATAGCAGAACATTTCAGATTTAATAAATCGACAAGAATATTTTCTGAATTTATGGATAGTAAACGATTCAATTCTGATCCATACTTCCATACTCTGTTTGAACAGTACAAATTAAAATACAGCAACCACAAAGTTGACGGCATCATTTGCTCTGATAACAGGGCTTTTGATTTTTTTATTGAACATGGCAAAGAAATCTGGGGAGATATTCCTGCTGTGTTTTGTGGAGTTAATAATATAGATAAACAATTAGATGTTATTAACCCCGATAAGCATGCCATTGTCTATGAATTGATTGATGTTAAAGGAACAATAGACCTTATTGAAGATTTACAACCCGAACTTGAAGAAATCGTTGTCATTTCTGATGTAACTCTATCCGGCAATATTTTCCTTAACCAATTTATTGATGCATTTGAAAGCCAGAAGCGGGATTATCGCTACCGGATTATTAACAATACTAATCCAATTGAGCTCAAACAAACGCTTGATAAGCTTCCAACTGACAACAGAGCCATTTACCTGTTGAGCCTTTACACCGAGCGCAATGGCATTCCAAACGAAATGTTGCTTGAAAGCCATTACTTTGTTGAGAATGTAGATATTCCAATCTATAGCAACTGGGATTTTTTGATGCCTGACCTGATTGTCGGGGGACGCATTTTAAAAGCAGAAGACCAGGGTAAACTCTCCGCTCAACTAATTGAGAGCTTATTATTTGACGAAGACAATGATTTACACAACCATCCTGAAACCTACACTATTATCGATCATAATGTTCTCGAAAACTTCGATTTATACATTGATGGACACGAGCAAGACATACTAATTGTAAATGAGCAACTCAACTACATCAAACGCTATAAAAAGGAGTTGACTATTATTCTGTCCATATTGATTGTATTCACTTTTATAATCTTATTATTGGTCAGCGATATCATTAAAAGAAAAAGTGTTGAAATTAGCTTTATTGATAGTGAAAAAAGGCTCGAATTAGCCATACAAGGCGCTAACGAAGGCTTGTGGGACATAAACCTTGAGAAAAAAAGCATCTTTTTAAATGAGCAGTTTGCCCATCTTTTGGGCTATGAATCAGCAAGTGAAGTACCATTAAATGTCAGCACCTGGAAATCATTTATCTTTTCACAAGATGTTGAGCAGGTAAAAGAAGCATACAATCTTCATAAAGCCGGGCGTGCGGAGGCCTTTCAGTGCGAAGCAAGAATAATAACCAAAAACAACTCCTTAACATGGGTATCTATTCATGGTAAAATAACCGAACGCATTGATAATCTCCCATATCGCGTAACCGGTATCATCATTGACATTAATAACCAAAAGGCGTTTGAAAGCGAGCTGCAGAAAGCAAAAGAAAAAGCCGAAGAAAGCGATCGGTTAAAATCATCTTTCCTGGCCAATATGTCGCATGAAATTCGAACACCGATGAATGCCATATTAGGCTTTACCGACCTTCTTTTATATGGTCAGCTTACGCCAAGTGAGCAACACGAATACATGAACTTAATTAAGCGAAGTGGAGAAAACCTGCTAACATTGATTAATGACATTATCGATATTAGTAAAATTGAATCTGACGAACTGAAAATAACCGAAGAGGTCATTAACATCAATCAACTGGTCAAAGAAGTATATTCGGTTGGTTTAAGCCTGTGTGCCAGCCTTAAAAAAGAAGTAGAGATACAATTGAACGGCTCAACAGATAATGAATTATTGATATATACCGATCCGTTGCGTGTCTATCAAATTTTATTAAATCTGGTTAGTAATGCCATTAAGTTTACCGATAAAGGAATTGTTGAAATTAATTATTCAATAGATAATAATGAATTGTTTCTATCTGTTAAAGATACAGGCCCCGGGATATCAGAAGAGCATCAAAAGGTAATATTTGAACGTTTCAGGCAGATCGATGAGTCTACTATTAAAAAACATGGCGGTACCGGCTTAGGACTTTCCATTACCAAGAGTCTGGTAGAGTTAATGAAGGGAACTATAACGATCCATTCCCAGCCATATAAAGGAGCTTTATTCTCAGTAAAGCTGCCAATAAAAACTCACCAACCTACCAGCATATCCTAAACATTCTGGTTTAACAAAGGAGCATTCTTTATCTTTACGGCAAATAATATTCTATATGGAGTTATTCTTCGATCCGGCATTTAACGGACAAGGTATTTTAAGCGAATCAGAAAGTAAACACTGCATCAATGTGTTACGACATAAAGTTGGAGACACTATCACAGTTGCCGATGGCAAAGGGCACTATTACAAATGTGAAATCATAAATGCTCATCCTAAAAAATGCGAGTTGACTTTGGTCGAGAAACAAAGTTTTCCCGAATCAAAGTTCCGCATACATATGGCTGTTGCACCTACTAAAAGCATTGATCGATTTGAGTGGATGATTGAAAAAGCCATGGAGCTAGGCATTAGCGAAATAACACCTCTTCTATGCCACCACTCTGAACGTAAAAAAGTCAGAACCGATCGAATTGAACGAGTGGTTGTTGCAGCCATGAAGCAATCACTTAAAGCTCATCTGCCAAAAATTAATGAACTTACGCCTTTTGATGAGTTTATAACCAGGAAGCACAGCAATGGTTATATTGCACATTGCTACAACTCAGAAAAATCACCATTAAAAAATATCTATACCACTGAATCAGATTGCACTTTGTGTATAGGCCCCGAGGGTGATTTTTCAATTGAAGAAGTTGAATTGGCAGAAAAAGCCGGGTTTAAGCCGGTATCATTAGGGAACAGTCGCTTACGCACAGAAACAGCAGGCGTCATTGCTTGTCACACAATTCATCTCCTTAATGACTAAAGAACACTTATATGTCATTTTGATATTTGTATTTGGCATGCTGGTTGCTATGGCCATTATTGTTAATGCTTACATCAAATTCAAACGCACTAATACTATTAACCTTAAGGTTGCTAAAAAATCTTCGAAGTGGAAGAAAATAAAGCAGATTCTTGAGGGGCAGTTTTCATATTATAATCAACTGCCCGACGAGCTAAAGACTGATTTTATATTGCGAACCTATCAGTTTATGCAGCGTCGCAATTGGGTTTCATCAAGCAAACCCATCGTCAGCTTATATCAAAAAACATTAATATCAGCTTCTGCGGTTCAACTTACTTTTGGACTTAAACAAGTAAGCTTTGGTCGTTTTAAAACAATTTTAATTCATGATGATGCCTATTACAACAGGCTCACCAGGAAATACCATCGTGGTGAAGTTAATCAGGTCGGATTAATTGTATTGTCGTGGAAACATTTTGAAGAAGGTTATGCTGATGCCAAAGATAAAATAAACCTGGGGCTGCATGAGATGGCTCATGCGCTTGACTTAGCTCTTCATTTGTCTGAAGGCAGAAGATATAATGTACACAGGCTGATGGATAAGTTCAGACAGTCGGCCTTTGATAAAATGCTGAAATTGCGTAAAAATCCCAATGGTTTTTTAAGGCAATACGGCAGCACCAATCCCCGGGAATTCTTTTCAGTAGCTGTAGAGCATTTTTTTGAAGCAGCGAAAGATTTCAGAGCACAAATGCCCGAATTGTATTACGAACTGTGTCAGTTGCTTAATCAGGACCCGTGTAATAATATCTTCAGGGGTTTCCAATCCATTCACAGTCACCAGTTCAAAAATGCACTCGATGTAAAACAGTTAAGTCTTTACAAACCAAAGATTGATCTAAAGCCCAATGGTAATATTGCAGTTCCTTTTGCATCATATACCCTACTTGTTGCATTGGTCATACCAATCATTAATTTAACGGTTAATATATGGGATACAATCACCTATTCCTCCATCGGGATACTCTACATATTTGGATTAATAATGATCTTTTTGAAGAAAGGTAAAGAACTCAAAGTTTTAAACAGTCATTTACTTAGCAGGACTTTAATATTTAACAACGATTTCTTTACTGTGCACCTGAAGAATGTTGTTAATATCAATTTTACCTATATGCTCACCTATTACAGCGCAGAAATAGCTTATTTTGAAGGTGAAGATATTATCACCAAACAATTGTCGCTGTACTTTTCACCAGCAAGCATAAAAAAGCTGGAGCGTTTATTACTCCAGCAAAGCATTAAGATTAAGCACAACAACAAGTGGCTTAAAAAAGAGGATTACAAGTAATTACAGATATTCACTTAAGTAATGACTCTCCATATATTCTTTAAATTCCTTTGTCATATTTCGCGATAAATCGCCTAACATACATGTTCCTATAATACATGCTCGTTTATCGCCCGGGCATGATTGAATAGCGACCTTGCCTTCAATAGCTTCATATATCATCAATAATGATATTTCGGCCGGCTCTTGCTTTAATACGAATCCGCCACTAGGCCCACGGTTCGATGCCACAAAGTCTTCCTTGGCTAATCGTTGCATCACTTTGGCAACATGGTGTTTAGAACTATCAATAGCCTCTGATATTTGATTGACATTAAGCTTTGTATCGCTTCTTGCAATTAATACCATTGAATGTAAAGCAATAGATGCTGCCTCTGAAAGTGTAACAATTTTTGACATATCTTGATAAAAAGGAAATTAAATACTCAAATAATTATTTACGCAAAAATAGATAAAAAAACCCGTAACGCATTTAGTTACGGGCTATAATATTTAAAGGTTACTTATTCCTTCTCGTATTTTAAAGTTTTTGTTGTAATATCACATACTTCAGATGGCCCGAAGTACTGGATAGGACCAGGATATACATAGCTTGGGTTGATAGCCCACTCTTCGCGACTTTCAACTAACTTTTGGAATGGAGCACCATTTAACTGAACCAAAGCCTTTTGAATTACCGGCTTCATTTCTCCATGGCGTTTTTCCATGTTCATCATCATTGTAACCGGTACACCACCAGCAATCCATTCTGTTGAAGAAGCTGTTAAGTTGCGTACAGATGCCATATAACCGGTCTTACCTTCACCAATTAGCATAGCAGCTGTGTTACCCAATGAATAACAGTAATCAGCATCAAAGTTAGATGGTGCAGCACAACGTCCTTCGTAACCGAAGAAGTGCGGCTGACCTTTGAATTTCCCATTAAATTCGCCGGCTTTCTTCATCTTCTTTAACTTGGCCTTAACCATATCAATTAACATCTTTTCAGTTTCAATTAACGAAACCTGTACATTACCGTGTGGGTCACGATCTAACATTAACTGATTGGCAATAGCATTTGGCAGAGAAGTAAATACGCTACGTGATTCTTCTGAGATACGCTCAGCAACGAATTCACGTTTTTCTTTATTCCCTTCCAGAGCGTTTACTTCCTCTTCATTGTGTGCAAGGAAATCGTTCAACTCAGCAATTAATTTCTTCATTGCCGGAATAAATTCAACTAATCCTTCAGGAATTAACACAGTACCAAAGTTATCACCGTTTTCAGCACGCTTGGCTACGATGTTAGCTATATAGCTTACCACATCGTCTAAAGTTTGCTGCTTAGCTTCAACTTCTTCTGAAACGATCGTTACGTTTGGCTGAGTTTGCAATGCACACTCTAATGCGATGTGCGACGCCGAACGTCCCATCAACTTAATAAAGTGCCAGTATTTTTTAGCTGAATTAGCATCGCGCTGAATGTTACCAATCAACTCACTATATACTTTACATGCAGTATCAAAACCAAATGATGTTTCAATCATTTCGTTCTTAAGGTCACCATCAATTGTTTTTGGCACACCAATAACCTGAACACCTGCATCAATTTTCTTGTAGTACTCAGCCAATACACAAGCATTTGTATTTGAATCATCACCACCGATAATTACCAGAGCATCAATACCTAACTCTTTGCAATTAACCAATGCTTTCTCAAACTGAGCTTCTTCTTCTAATTTTGTACGTCCCGAACCAATAATATCGAAACCACCTGTATTACGATAGTGGTCAACAATTTCACTTGTTAATTCTACATACTGGTTATCAACTAATCCACCAGGGCCACCTAAAAATCCGTATAATTTGTTGTCAGGATTTAATTTTTTCAATCCGTCATAAATTCCAGAAATAACATTGTGTCCACCTGGAGCCTGACCACCTGAAAGAATTACACCAACGTTTTTTGCTTCATAAGCCTTAACATCACCTGGTTCGAATGAAAGTACAGGCATCCCATATGTATTTGGGAACATATTTTTGATATCTGCCTGATCAGCAACTGACTCAGTTTCTTTACCTTCTACAATCTTAATACCACCATTTAGTGACGATGGCATCTTTGGCACGTAGCTTTCACGTGCAATCTGAAGTGGACTTTTAATCATCATACTGTCTTGTATTGTTTTTTATTTGGAATCTTCTTAAATGTGTTTTACAACACCTTTTTATGAAATTCATGCAAATTTGCTCATATTTTTTTAAATCAGGAAGACTCAATATTAACAATTTACAATCTTTAACTTATTTAGAGCGAATTTGATTAAAGTTGCAAACAAAGTCATGCATTCTTTTACATTTCATTAGCGAAACAGGAAGATTTAATCAATTCCTGCTTTTTATCACTTTTTATTGGCTTTAAGATTGATTTGCAGTTTTTTAGGTAATAACTTGTAATACAATAGAACATTTCACTCAATTACAATTAACCATGATACTTAAAAAACACACTTCAAAAACCATTGCCATTTTAACCGGAGGCGGTGATGTACCAGGACTAAATCCGGCCATAAGAGCTATTACCATACGTGCAACCCGGGAAGGATTTAAGGTTATTGGTATTAAAAATGGTTGGAAAGGCGTTATTTCGATTAACCCACTACTGCCGCTAGAGGAGCAACCATACTGTATGTTACTGAATGACCATACGGTTAACCGCCTTGGACGAACAGGTGGTACATTTCTGCATTCAAGCAGAACCAAGGCCGACAAAGTGCCTGTCAGCGATGTACCTGATCATCTGAAAGCAACATATACAGATGAATACAACGACCTGACAAAAGAAGCAGTTACTAACCTTAAACACCTGGGAGTTGATTACCTAATACCAATTGGAGGTGATGATACATTAAGTTATGCTGTCCGTTTGCATCACGAAGGGGTGCGCACCATAGGCATCCCCAAAACAATGGATGGAGATGTGCCTGGTACCGAATATTGTATAGGATTCAGTACATGCGTAACGCGCACCATAGAATTAACACATGCCTTGCGCACTTGTGCTGGCTCTCACGAGCGTTTTCTTGTCCTGGAAGTATTTGGAAGAAATGCCGGTTTCTCGGCCTTGCTGCCAACCGTTGGTGGTGCTGCCGATCGTTGCGTCATACCTGAACACCAGATCAACATCGAACAATTAACAGCATTAATGGTGGAGGACCGGAATAATAACCCAAGTAAATATTCGGTGGTTCTAGTCTCTGAAGGTGCAAGTTACGAAGGAAGTAATATTATATACAGCAGTCATGAAACAGATGCTTTTGGTCACAAAAAACTAGGAGGCATTGGTGAAAACATAGGACAACAACTAAAACGTCTGTCTCCTAAATTTAATAACGGCAAATCCATTAATGTCATTAACCAAAAGCTGGGCTACCTGGTTCGATCTGGTGAGCCTGATGCCCTTGACTCAATTGTACCGACTGCCTATGCCAACCTGGCTATGGATTTAATTATACAGGGTATTTCAGGTCAAATGGTGTGCATAAATGATGGAAAATATAATCATATTTCCATAGAAGCTGTCAAGAAAGATGACAAGGGGGAAAGCACTAAAAAAGTGAATGTTAGTAAGTTTTATGATACTAATCGCTATCGCCCTATCTATTCCAATATTGTTGGCGACCCCATGCTTATATTAACAAGAGAGTAGTTAATTTTATTAAAATAATAAGGTTATCGGGAGGCTTTAACTTTCGATAACCTTTTTCAATGCCAATAATTGCTATATTTGGATGAATAAATCAATCGCATGCAATTTTCAGTAATAATTCCTATTTACAACAGACCCGATGAAATTGTAGAGTTATTAGAATCATTAACTCTTCAATCGGCAAAATCCGTATTCGAAGTTATTATTGTGGAAGATGGTTCTGCAACTCCTTGTAAAGATATTATTGAACCTTACTTCAATCAGTTAGATTTACATTACTATACTCAGGAAAATCAAGGCCCCGGACCTGCCAGAAACCATGGTGCGGCAAAAGCCAAGGGTGAATATCTGATTTTCTTTGATAGTGACTGCATTATACCTTCCAACTACTTTAATCATGTAATGGAACATTTGGATATCCAGAAACTGGATTGTTTTGGAGGGCCTGATGAATCACATCCATTTTTTACCCCTATTCAGAAAGCCATCAGCTATTCTATGACATCTCCTATAACAACGGGAGGAATCAGGGGAGGTAGTCGTAAAATGGATAAATTTTACCCAAGAAGTTTCAACCTTGGTATAAGAAAGGAAGTTTTTGAAGCGATCAACGGCTTTGCCCACATGCGATTTGGGGAAGATTTAGATTTAAGCATGCGCACCATGAAAGAGGGTTATTCTGTTGGCTTAATACAAGAAGCGTATGTATACCACAAACGACGTACCCACTTTAAGGCATTTTTTAAGCAGGTATTTAATTCTGGTATAGCCCGTATTGACTTATCACTTTTGCATCCGGGAACACTAAAACCGGTTCATCTTCTCCCTTCTGTATTCACAATAGGTTACCCCCTTTTGTTAATCCTGGGATTGACTTTATCCGGATGGTTTTTAGTACCATTTCTTTTATTTCCCGGAATAATTCTGATTGATGCTTATTTCAGAACACGTCAGGCACTTGTCGCCATATTAAGCACCTGGGCATCATTGATACAACTTACCGGATATGGAACTGGCTTTATTAAGGCCTTTTGGATCAGAGTGATTAAAGGCAAAGGTTCTTTTCATAACTTTGCCAAGTCTTTCTACGACTAATTAATAATAAAATCGGTCTCTTTACCTAATACAACTATTGGCTTATATGCACGCGCAAACGCTTTAATCTTATTGACGATAAAAGTGCGAGGACACTTGTCACTATTTGAAAAAACCGCATCAGGCAACTTATCAAATACTGACAACCAATAACTTGCATCTTCTTCTAACGATGAATAATCCTGAGTAAAATTTTCGTTCATAGGCACTTATTATAAGTTTAACACTCTAATAACGTAGTGCCCTCACAAATTATTATACCAATTATGACATTGTTAAAGAAATATTGCGCTCCTCTGCTAAACGTCGAAGGTTCATTAATGCATATCTCATTCGCCCTAAAGCAGTATTGATACTAACATTTGTTTCCTCGGCAATTTCTTTAAAGCTCAAATCTCTGTAATGACGCATCACCACAACTTCACGTTGATTATCAGGAAGAAGATTAACTAACATACTCACCTCACTTAATACCTGATCTGTTACCATTTGCTCCTCAACCGATTTATCTGAAAACTGAGTTGAGTTAAACAAGTCGTATTCGTAGTTATCGTTCGAAATAACCGATTGATTTTTTTGCTTTCGGTAATAATCTATTATCAGATTATGTGCTATGCGCATTACCCATGATGAAAACTTACCACTATCGGAATAACGGCCATTTTTTAAGGTCCTGATTACGCGTATAAAAGCCTCCTGAAAGATATCTTCAGCCAACTCTTGTTGTTTTACGCACATTACAATGTAAGAAAAAATCTTTGCCTTGTGACGTTCTATTAGTATATCTATTGAACCACTATCACCAGCAACAAAATCCTTTACAAGTTGCTCATCAGAAAGCACTAATTGCTTTTCCATACTATTTAATTTTTAAACATCTCGTAAAGATTGTCCTATAGGCAATTAAATTTAAGAAGTCAATACTTGTTTGTTTTCGGATGTAAAAAAAGTAAAAAATTGTTTAAAAACCAAATCTCATCTTTTTTCAACTAAGTGATGCGAATTTTGTTTCGATTCTAAATGGTGGATACCTATCTTTGTTGTCACTTAATCTAAAAATACAGTATGCAGGAGAAAGAGATTACTGTTAAAGGAGCTCGCGTTCATAACCTAAAAAATATAGATCTAAAAATACCTCGTAATCAATTCATTGTAATTACAGGAGTTTCAGGTAGCGGTAAATCATCGCTGGCTTTTGACACATTATATGCAGAAGGTCAACGACGATATGTTGAAAGTTTAAGTTCATATGCCCGGCAGTTTTTAGGCCGGCTTGATAAACCGGATGTTGATTTTATAAAAGGTATCCCACCTGCAATAGCTATTGAGCAAAAGGTAAATACGCGCAACCCACGCTCAACAGTTGGAACAAGCACTGAGATATATGATTACATCAAGTTGCTATATGCCAGAATAGGCCGAACAACCTCACCGGTAAGTGGAAATGAGGTGAAACGCCATTACACCAGTGACGTGGTCAATTTTGTAAACGCACTTGAAAATGGCACAAAATTAGCTATCCTCTCTCCTATTGTGATAACTGACGACCGCCAGTGCCATGAGCACCTTGAAATATTGCTAAAACAGGGCTTCAGTCGCGTTGAAATTGATAATAAGTTTGTGAGAATTGATGATTTGTTAGCAGAAAAATCATCACTCAGCGAATCGTGTCAGGAGTTATTCCTGGTTATTGACCGTTTATCTGCGTCAGATGATGAAGATACGATAAGCCGTTTGGGAGACTCGGTCCAAACTGCTTTTTACGAAGGCAAGGGTGAATGTTTAATTAAAGTTTATCACAGCGACTCAGCATCTGTGCATAATTTCTCTAATAAATTTGAACTAGACGGTATTGAGTTTGAACTACCTACTGAACACATGTTTACCTTTAACAATCCGGTTGGTGCATGCCCTGAGTGTGAAGGATTTGGTAACGTGATAGGTATTGATGAAGATTTGGTGATACCCAATAAAAGCCTATCTGTTTTTGAAGATGCTATAGCATGCTGGAAAGGTGATAAAATGAAAGCATGGAAGGAGCAACTGATTCGCAGTGCCCACCATTTCAACTTTCCTGTTCACAGCCCCTATTTTGAATTAACACCAGAACAAAGAGAGTTGCTGTGGACAGGTAATCGTCACTTTAAAGGTCTTAATCAGTTTTTCAAACACGTTGAAGAAAAACAATATAAGATTCAATTCAGAGTCATGCTTTCACGTTACCGGGGAAAAACGATATGCCCTTCGTGTAAAGGAACCAGGCTAAAAAAAGAAGCCGGTTGGGTTAAAGTTGGAGACAAAAGCATTCATGAATTGGTAGTAGAGCCCGTTAGTGAACTGTTTGGCTTCTTTGGTAAGCTCGAATTAACTAAACACGAAATTGATGTCTCCAAACGAATATTACGCGAAATAAGAACTCGCCTCCAATTTCTAAATAACGTAGGTTTGGGTTACCTGACGCTCAACCGTCTGTCTTCCACTTTATCAGGCGGTGAAAGCCAGCGAATCAACCTGGCTACCAGTCTTGGGAGCAGCCTGGTCGGATCTCTTTATATATTGGATGAGCCTAGCATCGGATTACATTCTCGCGATACTGAGCTATTGATAAACGTACTTCGCAACCTGCAAAAGGTTGGAAATACCGTTATAGTTGTTGAGCATGATGAAGATATAATACGCTCTGCTGATACCATTATTGACATTGGCCCTTTAGCCGGACGACTAGGTGGTGAATTAGTATTCCAGGGTGATTACAGACAGTTGGAAGCCTCAGAGAAAAGCCTGACAACTAAATACCTAAATGGCACAGAAGAGATTCCTGTTCCAACATCCCGCCGACCGCATAACGATTTTATTGAGATTACAGGAGCATGTGAAAATAACCTGAAAAATATTAATGTAAAGTTTCCTCTTAATGTTATGACGGTTATATCAGGTGTTTCGGGAAGCGGCAAGTCATCCTTGGTCAAAAAGATATTGTACCCGGCACTTAAGAAGCATTTAGGTGGATATGCCGATAAAACAGGTAGCTTCGACTTGATTATTGGTTCAATAAATAAATTGACTGAAGTTGAATTTGTTGATCAGAACCCAATTGGTAAAAGCTCCCGTTCCAATCCGGCTACCTACCTTAAAGCCTATGATGAAATCCGTAAGTTAATGTCTGATCAACAGGCCGCTAAAAACAATGGATTTAAACCTTCACATTTTTCTTTTAATATAGATGGCGGCAGATGCGAGGAGTGCCAGGGAGAAGGAACTATTAAAGTTGAAATGCAGTTTATGGCAGACATTGTCTTGGAATGTGAAAGCTGCAAAGGCAGACGTTTTAAAGATGATATTCTGGAAGTAAGATACAATGGCAAAAACGTACACGACATACTGGAGATGACCATTAATGAAGCGATTGGCTTTTTTGCAGAAACCAATAAAACAGCTGAAAAACGCATTATCAGGCGCTTGAAACCGCTTCAGGATGTTGGCCTGGGGTATATCAAGCTGGGACAATCATCCAGCACCTTAAGTGGTGGTGAAAGTCAACGAGTGAAATTAGCATTCTTTCTGGCCAATGAACGAAGTCAACCAACGCTTTTCATATTTGATGAACCAACAACAGGATTACACTTCCATGACATCAGAAAGCTACTGGAGGCCTTTGCTGCATTAATTAAAAACGGTCATTCACTAATAATAGTCGAGCATAATATGGACATCATCAAATCGGCCGACTGGGTTATAGATCTTGGTCCGGAAGGAGGCGATGCTGGTGGTAAACTGGTTTTTGAAGGAACACCCGATGAACTCATCAAATGTAAATCATCCTATACTGGAAAGTATTTGAAACCATTAATAACAAAAAAGAGCTCTTAACAGAGCTCTTTTTATTTTATAATATTCGTTCGTTCTATTTTCTCTTCTTTTTCTTGTCTGGCTCCAGTCCAAACAAAACCGCTACACATCCACTTAACACATCCTCATAATCACCTTCTCTTTCCAGAACATTTAGTTCTACAATAAGCATTTGTGTACTTTCTACTTTAAAGTCCCAAACCAGCTGATAATCGTGATCTGCATTATTAAATAATACATTTCCGGCCTTATCCAGTATCCTTAAGTGAATATCAGGAAGCTGAGTTACTTTAGATATTCCAACACGATAACTCTGCCCACTAAAAAAGGTTTTATACAACTCGGCTTTTTCTCCTTCTTCAAGGACTGCTCCATTATAATTACCATCATGTATATAATCCCCAAGGAGTTCTTTACCTACATTTCTGGCATAGTTTATACATTGTGCTGAAGCAAGCGTAGCTGAAATAAATAAAAGTGTAAACAGAACTATATGACGCATGTTTGTACGATTCAGATTAAGAAACAAATTCAGTTCTAATCTCAGCAACCTTCTTCATCAACTTATCAAACACAACGGGTGAGATTACCGCTTCAGACTCAGCCTTAATGGTAGTAACCCTTGTTTCGGCATTTGTCTCTGCTTCAATTTTAGAAGTATTATTGATTTCTACTTCTTCAAAAATTTCGTTTAACTCTGTAATCCGGTCTAAAATATAGCTAATATCTTCGTTCGACTTATATTCTTCAAGCAGATTAATTACAGTATATAAACTCAATTTCTGGTATACAATCCTGTCAATTAAACGCTTATTATTATCAACTGAACCATTAGTAAGACGTGTAGCCAGGTATAAACCTTCTACCCATCCTCCAACAAGCACCATAACAGCAATTGCAGGCCTGTCGTTTTCTGTCAGATAAGCATTTGATGACATAAATGTTTCGGAAATAATATCCAACATCACATCACGATTATCAATATTCTCTTCTAATTTGCGTAAAGTTTCTTCATCAATCGCATCCATTATACCTAGGGCGTCTGCCAAACGTTTGGCGTTGGCCATATATTTAATGGAACTTTGCGTTTGATCAAACAGGCTTGTATAACTTAAATCGGCTGAATATATACCAAGATTTAAAGCCATTTGACGATTCGTTGAATACTTGTCAATGTTAGAAAGGGGATTTAATAAATCTTCGTTGTAAGTTGCACCGGCACGCTTAATCAACATTGCTGTTTCTAAAGGTGATGGCAAAGAATAAAAAATCAGTTTTGACTTTTTAAAATCATCCACCAACTTTCCATCAACACTTACAGACTCTACAATATCCTTCTCTTCTGACTTTTGTTTCTTCTGGCTTGAGTTACATGAAGAAAACAAAAAACCACCAAGTGCGATAGTTAAAAGATAGACGGTAGCTTTGGTCATTACAATTCTCATAATGATAGAATATTTATACTTCTTATTATTTGATCTCTATAGTTTCAAAATTGAAAATTAATATAAAAATATTAAATAATACGAAATACCTGAGTTTTTAGTTATAATAAAAGTGTATTTAAAATCTACAACAATCATAAACCTTAATTGGTTTATGCCATACAAAAACTAATACACAGACACTTAGAACAAAAAAGTCCCACTTTCGAAAAAGCAGGACTCCAATCATAATTTTATTCAATTTTATTCGTATGAAGAAAAATACTTCATAAACTGAGCTCTTTCATAAACGGCTGGATTCTCTATTTTGCCATAACTCATCAATCCACGGAAATCAGATAGTGAATTATAACCCTTTTCATCCATCCATTTTGTCAATACATCAAGCATTTCTGTAATAACCTTAGGACCGTTTTTATAAACTGCTGAGCATGTTTGAACGGTCGTTGCACCAGCTAACAATTGCTTTACCACAGCTTCACCATCGTGCACTCCTGTTGATGCTGAGATATCTATATTATGAACTTTATCTGAAGTAATAGCAACCCATCTTAAGGTTCTGCGCATATCAGCAGGCGTACTTAATACTTCAGCAGATGTTAGTGAAAGTTTATTAATATCGATATCAGGTTCATAAAAGCGATTGAATAATACAACCCCTTTGGCTCCTGAAACAGATAAGCGATTAACCACATTGACCAGGTTAGAGAAATATAAGCCTAATTTTACTGAAACAGGAATACTGATTACTTTACTAACGTTAGACACAATATCTACATACAATTGCTCATACTCTTCAGGATTACTGTTTTTATCGGTATTTAAAACAAAAACATTTAATTCCAATGCATCGGCACCTGCTTCCTGAATTTGCTGTGCAAAATCAACCCATTCATTCGATGAAAAGCAGTTAATACTGGCAATTACCGGAATATCATACTTAGCCTTTGTTTCTTTGATAACAGATAAATAATCACCAACCGAATTATCACGTGTATAACCTTTAACGTAATCTGCAGCTTCAGGATAATCAAATCCTTCACCTTTATAAATTATGTTATTGATTTCATGATTTATCTGCTCTTCAAAAAGCGATTTAAGCACGACTGCTCCAGCTCCGGCTTCAACAAGTTTACCTATTTTATCAGCACTGTTAGTCAGCCCTGAACTACTTACTATTATTGGATTTTTTAATGTTAATCCCAGGTATTTAGTTTCTAAATTTGCCATCGGGTCAATTATTTTTTATACAATCTTGATTAGAACAAATATAAACAAAACTCATCCACAGCGAAGCGCAGGGAAAAAATTATTGTAAATATTACCTTATATAGAATGGTTTTAATGATAATTGCGAGCTCCAAATATTGAGCTTCCAACGCGAACCATAGTACTACCCTCTTCGATAGCCAGAAGGTAATCACCAGACATTCCCATACTTATTTCGGTGAATGAAGTATTGGAAGCAAATACAGATGACTTAAGCTTATCGAATACTTGCTTTAATGAGGCAAATTCTTTTCGTATTTGCTCTTTGTCATTGGTATATGTAGCCATTCCCATTACGCCTTTAATATCAACAAACTCAAATGATGATAATAATTCAGCGCTTAACATGGATAGTAATTCTTCTTCTGAGAAACCAAACTTTGTTTCTTCATCTGCAATATGAACCTGCAACAAACAAGGTATTTTCCGATTGTTTTTCTTCCCTTCCTTATTGATCGTCTTTAGCAACTTTTCTGAATCAACACCATGAATCAAACTAACAAAAGGAGCAATGTATTTGACTTTATTCGACTGCAAATGACCAATCATATGCCACTCAATATCTTTGGGTAAAGACTCATATTTGGTGGTCAGCTCCTGCACTTTATTTTCACCAAAAACCCTTTGACCTGCTTCATAGGCCTCCATTAAATCTTCGTTAGGTTTTGTTTTTGATACAGCCACAAGTTGTGCCCTGTTATCTATCTGCTCTTTAACAGCCTGAAGGTTATTTTGTATTGACATTGTTGTAATTTTAAAACACAAATTTACTTAAGAAAGCTCAGTGTACAAAAAAAGCCCCCTGCTGAAAGGGGGCTTAAAACGGATATTTAGTTAGTCTGTATTTTTGGTAAAGACTATTTAGACTCTAATTTATGAATAACTAAGCCCGAACGCAACTTAGGCTCAAACCAAGTTGTTTTTGGAGGCATAATATTACCAGTATCAGCAATATCAATTAGTTGCTGCATTGATACAGGATACAAAGCAAAAGCTACTTTCATATCGCCTGAGTCAACACGTTTCTTCAACTCACCTAAACCACGAATACCACCAATAAAATCGATACGGGTTGAACGACGTAAATCTTCAATACCCAACATCTTATCTAATACATGGTTAGAAAGAATTGTTACGTCCAATACGCCAATCGGGTCGTTATCATCGTAAGTACCTTCTTTAGCATTCAACTTGTACCACTTACCTTCAAGATACATGCTGAATTCGTGTAATTGAGCTGGGCGATATTCACCTTCTCCCATGCACTCAACAACGAATACTTCATTCAACTTCGCCAATAATTCATCTGGAGTTAATCCATTTAAATCTTTAACTGCGCGGTTATAGTCAATAATTTTCAACTGATTATCAGGGAAGTGAACAGCCATAAAGAAGTTATACTCTTCATCACCGGTATGATTAGCATTCTGACCACTTTTCTCATCACCAATGCGAGCTGCTGCAGCAGTACGGTGGTGACCATCAGCAACGTATGTTGCTGGTACTTTGGTTTCGAAAAGCTCTTCTAAACGCTTATTTGTCGCTGCATCATTAATAGCCCATAAGTGGTGACCAAAACCATCTTCAGCAGTAAAATCATAATCTGCTTTCTGATTCTTAACGATGTTCTCAACAATCTCGTCAATTTCAGGTACCGCTTTATACGAAAAGAATACAGGTTCTATGTTAGCATCCAGGTAGCGAGTTAAAATCATGCGATCTTCCTCTTTATCCGGACGTGTTAATTCGTGCTTTTTGATGATACCATTGGCATAGTCCTCACAAGCAGCCGCTCCAACAATACCATACTGTGTGCGTCCGTCCATTGTTTGTGCATAGATATAATACTTTGCCTCTTCATCCTGCACTAACCAACCTTTCTCCTGAAAAGCCTTGAAGTTAGAAACTGACTTTTCATACACCTCTTCTGAATGAATATCAGTTCCGGCAGGACAATCAATCTCAGCGCGGGTTATGTGTAATAATGAACAATCTTTTCCTTCTGCCATTTGAGCAGCTTCAGCGCTGTTCATTACATCATATGGTAAACAGGCTAAATCCTGCGAAATGTTTTGTGGCGGTCTCAGGCCTTTAAATGGTTTAATAATTGCCATTTCTTGATATTTAGTTAGTTTAATATTTTTTGTATTTCAGAATTTGGTGATTGAGTGACTCAACATCATTCAATACCTATTTCTTATTTACAAATGTAGGTAATCAGATATTGTCTATTAGGTGACTTTCGTCAACATCAAATGTGATTTTTTACTGTTTTAAAACACATCCTTACAAAATTTGGAATCTAAATATCCTCATCCAAAATACTGGTCATTTAGTATTTCAGGCAAACAACTATAAAAATAACATCTTCTCAACGCTCTGTTATTGTAATTATCACCTAACTCATATATACAATTAGTCATATTCAATTAAGGGGTTAGATCCTTAAATTGGGAGGTTATAATACCGTATATCATTTACCTGCGCAATGAATTGATAATCGGATCGGAAAGACATGATAATCCTGTTCAATTTCAGAAAGAGCGAGCCAGTAAATCTTCACTTTATATTTATTAAAATAACTCTTGATCAGGCAGATATCTTAAAAGTGCCGCCCTGTAGTCTGGCAAAAGTCTGTTTCGGGATCAACCTCGCTCCCGGCGAGGTTAATCCGTAGTTGTACCGAAGAAATCCCGAAGAGCCCAAAAAGGAATACCGAAGAAACTCAATAGAATTACCAAAGAATTTTCACATGATTACCAAAAAATCACCATATTTTACCCAGGATACTTTTTGGTTCCAGCTGTTAAAAAACTGGTTTAAGATACTTTATATGCACTATTATTGTTAAGTAATATATTCTGGTCAGCCTTCAAAAGATATGGGTTCTTCATCGTTCATTTCGGATATGTATAGTCAACTGAATATGGTGATTTTTATATACTTCAGGAATTTACCTGAAACCTTCATTACTTTCCATTCATTCGTGTTATTCTTAAGAAAAAAATAGCAGGATACCTAAGCATCCTGCTATTTCATATATTCTTCGAATTACTATTTAACTACATAGCAATTACTTATTTACTCTAAATGTTTCATCACCATTTTCGATGAAACCAATGATCTGCTTAGCAGCTGCAACACCGGCATTGATGTTAGCTTCAGCCGTTTGAGCACCCATCTTCTTTGGTGTAAAGAAGAAACGACCTTCAAAATTAGCTTCAAAATCAGCTTTGTTATCAGGAGCGATATCTGAGATATAAGTAAAGTCAGGACGATCAGCCATTAACTTTAAAATCTCTTCCTCATGAATTACTTCTTTACGGGCAGTATTAACTAAAGTACCTCCTTTAGGCATTTTATTTAATAAGTCGTAATTAATTGACTGTTTTGTATGCTCATTGGCAGGAATATGCAACGAAACATAGTCACAAGTCGAATACAACTCTTCAACGGTTTCAAGCGGCTTAATACCTGCAGCCTCAATTTTCTCCTTAGCAACAAAAGGATCAAAAGCATAGATTTCCATACCAAAACCTTTAGCAATCTCGGCAACATAATGACCAACATTACCATAAGCATGAATCCCTATTTTCTTACCACGCAACTCAGTTCCTGCAGTTCCATTGTAACCGTTACGGGCCATAAATACCATCATTCCAAGTACCAACTCACCAACAGCATTTGAGTTTTGCCCTGGTGTATTCATTGCTACAATACCTTTTTCAGTACAAGCCTCCAAATCAAGGTTATCAAAACCTGCACCTGCACGAACCACAATCTTTAGTTCCTGAGCAGCTTCAACAACTTCGCGGGTAACTTTATCTGAACGTACAATCATTGCATGTACATCTTTCACTGCTGCTAATAATTCAGCTTTATCAGTATATTTTTCAAGAAGAACCAATTCGTAACCAGCTTCTTTAACAACCGGGGCAATTTGATCAATAGCCGCTTTAGCAAATGGTTTTTCGGTAGCAACTAATATTTTTTTCATTGTAATAAAATTAAGTGTGGTGATAAAAAAGTAAGCCCCAAACAGGGGCTACTTCAATATTATGGAAATTGTTTTTAGTGCTTAGCTTCAAATTCTTTCATTGCGTCAGCTAAAGCCTGAATACTTGACTTAGGCATTGCATTGTATGTAGAAGCACGGAAACCACCAACAGAACGGTGTCCTTTAATTCCACTCATACCTTTTGATGTTGCAAAATCGAAGAAGTCTTTCTCCAACTCTTTGTACTCATCGTTCATGATGAAGCAAATATTCGTTAGTGAACGATCTTCTAAATCAGCAACTGGCGCTTTGAATAAACGGTTACGGTCAATCTCATCATAAAGAACAGCTGCTTTTTCAATGTTAATTTTCTCCATTGCAGCTACACCTCCCATTTCTTTTAACCACTTCAAAGTCTGAAGAGCTGAGTAAACAGGGAATACAGGAGGAGTGTTAAACATTGAACCACCATCGATATGAGTTTTATAGTTCAACATTGTTGGGATGTGACGATCAACTTTTCCTAAAGCGTCTTCTTTAACAATAGCAAAAGTAACACCTGCAGGCGCTAAGTTCTTTTGAGCACCCCCGTATATCAATGTGTATTTAGAAATATCAACAGGGCGCGAGAAAATATCAGAAGACATATCGGCCACTAAAGGCACATTTACATCTAAATCTTTCTTAATTTCAGTACCATAAATGGTATTGTTAGTTGTAATGTGGAAATAGTCTGCATCAGCAGGGATATCATATCCTTTAGGAATATGATTGTAGATTGAATCTTTTGATGATGCTACTTCAATTACTTCACCAAAACCTTTAGCTTCTTTAAGCGCTTTGTTAGCCCAGGTACCTGTATTAAGGTAAGCTGCTTTTGATTTCATTAAGTTGTAAGGCACCATGCAGAATTGTGTACTGGCTCCACCACCTACGAAAACCACTTCGTATCCTGCAGGGATATCCAACAATTCTTTAAATAAAGCTGTTGCTTCGTCCATAACAGCAACAAACTCCTTGCTACGGTGCGACACCTCTAATAAAGACAAGCCTGTTCCGGCAAAATTTAAAACGGCCTCTGCCGAGTTTTTGATTGTTGACTCAGGCAAAATTGATGGTCCTGCTGAAAAGTTGTGAATCTTCATTTTATTAAAAATTTAATTACTGCTAATTAACTTTAGTTTGTTTTGCTTAATGTTTTGAGTGTATAAAATTATGAAATATCTACTGCAAAGCACACAAAATCAGATAAAATATAGCTTACAAATTATAAGTAAAATTCATCTCAGATTGATAGCATACTCATTTCAAACAAGTGTGGCACAATGGTTAAGTAACCAATTATCAACACTCTGTATCAAACACTCAAAGAACAAACAAAAACATGATAATTATCACATTTTTGTTTGATATTTTTTTTGTCATCTCTATTCGAAGATTAAACAAAAGGAATTTTAACCACTTTGGCTTTAAGCTTGCGGTTACGTACTTTGATAAAGATTTCTGTATCAAACTTTGTATATCCTTTATTGATATAGGCCATTCCAATACCTTTTTGAAGCATTGGCGACATCGTACCAGATGTAACGCGACCAATTACTTCATCGTTTTCTGTTACTACTTCATAATCCTTACGAGGAATACCACGATCTTCTAATACAAATCCTCTTAAACGCTTTGTAACGCCCTCTTCTTTTTGTTTCAACAGGTATTCACAGTCAATAAATTTATTGCCATCGTTGAATTTAGTAATCCAGCCCAAGCCTGCTTCAATAGAAGAAGTTGTATCATCTATATCGTTTCCGTACAGGCAAAATCCTTTTTCTAAACGCAAAGTATCGCGGGCAGCTAAACCAATTGGCAAAATGCCTTCCTCTTCACCTGCTTTAAAAATTTCTTCCCACACCTTTTCGGCGTCAGCATTGTGCATATACAATTCAAAACCACCAGAACCGGTATAGCCTGTATTTGAAATAATTACATCCTCAGCTCCCGCAATTGCCCCAGTAGTAAATGTATAATATGGTACCGATGACAAATCAATATCAGTTAACTTCTGAAGAACTGCCTCTGCTTTTGGTCCCTGGATGGCTAACTGAGAAATAGCATCACTGGCATTTTCCAACTCAGCTCCCATTGTATTTTGCTCATTAACCCAAGCCCAGTCTTTATCAATATTAGCTGCGTTAACGACTAATAAGTATTTCTCTTCTTCGTACTTGTAAACCAATAAATCGTCTACTATACCACCTTTCCCGTTTGGGAAACAAGAGTATTGAGCCTGCTCTACAGACAAGGCAGCCACATCATTGGATGTTACTTTTTGCACCAATTCAAAAGCTTTAGGTCCCTTTACCCAAAACTCGCCCATGTGCGAAACATCAAAAACACCTACACCATTACGCACGGTCATGTGCTCATTGTTAATACCAGAATACTCAATTGGCATTTCATAACCAGCAAAGGAAACTATTTTAGCTCCAAATGACTCGTGAAACTTGTAAAAGGCCGTTCTTTTCATTTTATAACGCTATTAATCTTTATTATATCAGTTATTTATCGCTTTAATTTACGGGAATAAAATTGATCCCGAGCAATCTGAACAAATGTAAGCAATTAATCAGCTGCTAAAAAATGATAATTATCGGCCTAAAAAGCTAATTAATATCACCTCATGCCATCCTCAAAACAACTCAATCAAATTAATTCGTTTAAAAAAGTTACTTTTGACAAATAATTTGTAATTTGAGCATCATTAAATTGAATAAATACATATGCCGAACCCGTATTCACACATTGACTTAGGCTATCTTGAGAGTATAACTGATGGCAGCTATGACCTGATCAAAGAACTAATTAGTATTTTTATAGAGCAAATTCCAGAGTTTAAAGAAGGATTTGATGAAGGACTAGCTTCGAAAGATTGGAGTCAGATTGCTGCGGTAGCCCATAAGGCAAAATCATCAGTTATGTCGATGGGAATGGAAGATTTGGGCAATAAAGATTTAAAAAATCTTGAGTTAATTGCCAAACTTCTTAAGATGGAAGGATTAGAAGAAGACTCTGATGAAGCCATTCAAATCAAAAAAAGCATCGACAGCTATCCTGAAGATCGCAAGCAATGGCTTATGGCTAATAAAAACGAAAGTTCTGTTAAAGAACTAATTAACCATTTCAACAAAACCTGCGAAGCAGCCCTGATTGAATTACAAGAGGTAATAGAGAATTAAATAAACCAAGAAATATGCTACAAGTTAAAGAACAAGATGGTGTAATATATGGTACACTAGCCGAAACAAATCGATTAAACGCCACTGTAGCCGCAGAAGTTAAAGCCGATTTAACCGCAGCGTTATCGACTGAAGGTACTAAAATGATACTCAACTTGTCTAACATTAGTTTTATTGACAGTACCGGAATCGGCACATTAATCAGTGCACTTAAAACTGCTCGTCAGAATGGGGGCTCTTTCCAGCTTTGCTGTATTAAGGCGGAAGTTTTAAGCTTGCTAAAACTTATGAAACTCGACAAAGTTTTTGACATTTTTGATTCAGAAGAACAATCAGCATAATATTAAAAAACCGCGAAAGCGGTTTTTTTAATGTCTTGCATCTGAAGTTTGCAAATGCATTTCCACTGATTTCAGATCTAATTTGTTTTTCAAATATTGCATTGTGCTATTCGGAAGTAAATTTTGCAAACCCATTATCTTATGGTTTTTAATAGCTTCCCTAACCTTACTGGCACTGATAAATCCTTCTGTGCCGTTGCTTACTTCCAATCTTTGAACCTCACACAATTCAATACCTTTATTGGGTAAAATAGCTTTCATCGCTTTGTTATACAGAGCTGTTGTTGCGCAGTAATTCTCTGTTCCAACATATCTTTTAGTAATACCAAGAGTTGGTGCAATATGCTGAGTAAAAATCTCAATATCCAGTTCTGCTTGCTTTTGGGTAATAACATCAGGCGTTTCATTCTTCAGGAAATAATTGGGAAAGGTCGCACAGGAAACGATGTACTCGCCTCCTTTTACCAATATTACATTAGACAAATGTTGTGTGCCAAGACGAATCATTTCATAACGGTCTGCAAAGGAAAAAGCAGATTTCTCAGCCTGAACAACGAATATATACACCCGCTCATTTTCTTTGGCTGCTTTCTCAATTAAATACTGATGCCCAAGAGTGAAGGGATTTCCATTAATAACTACAGACGCAACCTTTTCTACCTGCTTATGGGCTTTTATGGTATGCAGATATTTTTTATAATCATCAATACTCTGATAACCAAACTCCAAGACCGATATTAAGGGCTGAGCTGTAGCAATATGCCGATAGCCAATCCCCTCAAAGCGTGTAATGTTTTCAGGACGTGTAAAAACAAAAGCCTGCTGATTTCGGTTCATCACACGTTCTGTCAGATGACTTACAATGTGCGCAAAGGCTCCAGTTTCCCTAAACTGAGGAGCAACTGCCACATATTTCAGAATTTTTCCCTGACAGGAACCAACACCAACAATATCATCATTTAAAGTATAAAGAATTATACTATAGTCTACTGTTGATTCATCAAAGTAGAATCCTAGCGGAGACAAAAATCGCCGAATTAACTCCACATCAAATTTACTACTCAAATCCGGTTCTTCAATTCTAAAATCTGAATTCTCAATCATGCTTCTTTTTTTGCAAATTCAGTTTTACAATGTTGCAATGTTATTGTAATTGCCAATAAATCAGCCGAGCCACCCGGTGATATTCGCTTATCATTACACCAGGCGACAAACTGATCATAAAGCAGCCTGTCACCATTGTCCCACCCCTGAAGAGCCTCATATGCTTTTCTTTTTACCGTTTCCAATATCGTCTTGTCGTGACGATAAAGAATATTGGTATCGTTGTTAACAGAAATAACCTTCAACAAAACAGGTATCAACAACTCGTTCAATTCTAAATTAGTGTATGATGAATATGATTTATTCAATCGCTCCATTAAAAATGGCATTGCATGATGCAGCACAGTTGGCAAACCCTGTTCAGCTTCCCCCCTTGCTCCTGCCCCCTGAAGTCCATATTTTTTAAAACACTGCTGGCCATGTGTCAAATCTGTTTCATCGCCGACTAAGCACAACTCCTTTTGAACCATACCTCGTGTTAATTGCTGAATAACAGAAGAGAACGCATTTAACCTTAAATACCCTGTTTTCTTAATAACTCTTACAACAGCAAAACAGCTTAAAGCCATAAGAAAAACAGCACCCTTGTGTGTATTTACGCCTCCTGTTGCTTTAAACATTGCCTCCTCCATTTTAAGGCCGATAGTTCTAATATAAGGTAAAGCTTCTCCTACATCAGCTCCCTCAAACGACAGAGCAAACTTATTTATTTCAACAAAATACGGAGATAATGCAGATACAGAATTAATAAAAGTAATAAAATCCATATCAGTATGCGAACCATTGGAGTTTCTGCAAACCAATCCAGGTTTTGGTGTTAAAGAAACCTCATGCAGTAAACCTTTTATTGCAAACGAAGCAAGTTTGTTTACCAACTCATTATTCTTTTGTTTCTGCAGAAAGGAAGCAATAGCTTCAAGCATGGTAAGTCTTACTTCTTCAATTGAATGCCTCTTTACCTTCCTGCAATTCTCTGCAACACTTTCACAAATAAAACAAGCTTTTGCTTTACCTGATGAAACGGGTACACCATACGATGACAGCACATCCAAATCAACAATTCGCCCCAGTTCAAAACTCTCTTCAAAGCGTTCTGTTATATCTTTTAATTTGTCTACATTAATTTGGCTTGCTTTAAAAAGAAAGATGATTGAATCACCAGAAAAATCATGCCACCTTTCTTTCTTTTGCCACTTAAAATTAGGATTTTGGCTAAGTAAAAAACAAGAAAACTCCCTCTCTACCAGACGAATAAACGACAGTAGATTACAATTTGACTTTGGAAGACCTGGTATATTTAGCTGCAATGACACCAAATGATAACCATTGCTTACCATTTTAAGCTTATCATTTTGTCGCTTTTCCCGGGCTTCCAGTAAGCGCATCAAACCCTCTGTCTCCTTTGTTACCTCCATTATTCTTTAACTTGCCGTATTACATCAATCACAGTGCCATCGCGATATTCAACAATTCCAACCACGCGATCGGTCGTTTCAATGGGTTTAGCCAGTCCGGTAATACGTTCAACCTCATTGGCCAGTACTTCTATTTCTTTAACACAGATACCGGCTCTTTCGAGGTTTGCTTTTAACTCAGGTCGCTGAGGATTAACACAAATACCTCGTTCTGTAACTAATACGTCAATACTTTCCCCAGGTGTCACAACAGTATGCACCTTCTTTTTAACAATAGGAATACGCCCCCTGAATGAAGGACAAACAACCACTGTCAAATTAGCTCCCGAAGCAGTATCGCTGTGCCCTCCTGACGCTCCACGCACATAACCTTCTGAACCAGTTATGACGTTGACATTAAAATCCGTATCAATTTCCAGCGCTCCCAACACTACGATATCAAGCTTGTTAGTCATGCAACCACAGTTGAATGGATTAGCATATAAACCAGCCGGTATTTCAATGTGGTAGGGGTTATCCATTAACGATGAGCTTACCGCTGCATCAAAAGACTGCACATCAAAAATAGAGCTGAATAATCCTTCATTTAGCATATCAACACCATAGGAAGTAACACCCCCCAGTAAAAAGCTTCCTTTTATGGTCCGCTTCTTCATTATTTTACGAATGTACTTCGCCACAGCCAATGAAGCACCTCCTGCCCCTACCTGAAAGCTAAAGCCATCCTTCAGTTCACCCGAATGCTCAATCACTTCGGCTGCCAACCGGGCTATCTGAAGATCCATTGGTGCTTTGGTAATACGTGTTGTTCCACCTGCAATTTTGGACGGATCGCCAATGGAGTCAACTTTTACAACGTAATCGATATAATTTTGTGTCACTGATTGCGGCACGCAGGGATAATCGACAATATTATCGGTCACCACAATTACCTGCTTAGCATACCATGAATCAATTGCTGCATACCCCATGGAACCAAAAGCAGATTTACCATGGGCACCAGTCGCATTCCCTTCTATATCAGATGCCGAAGCTGCCAGAATAGCCAGATCAATTTTGATTTTTCCTGTATGAACACTTCGGACACGTCCTCCGTGCGAATGAATAACAAAAGGCTTTGGTAATGCTCCCTGGGCTATTGCTTTTCCAAGTTCTCCACGGATACCACTGGCATATATTTGTGTAATAGTTCCATCCTTAAAATAGGGCAAAATAGGATCATGCGCTGTTGTCAGGCTACTAGCCGCCAATGTTATATCCTTTATACCCAATTCAGCCAGTATTTTTATAGATTCAAAAACCAGGTTATCTCCTCCTCGTAAATGATGGTGAAATGAAACCGTCATACCGTCTTTGGGATTGGTTTTGATGATTGCTTCACGCAAGGTATCACACATCTTATTGGAATGAGGCATTTTTGCCTTATTGGGCGGCGGAACTGTTTTTTCTTCCATCCAGCCTTTCTTAAGCTTCGTAAAAGCACCTTCAAACGGTTCAAGCTTTCCAACACCTGTTAATTCAAGGGGTATATCTATGTTTACTTTGTTTTTCACAACAATAAGATTTAAAGCGATTCTACATCAACATCAGCCATTTCCAGCACACGCAAAGCACGTTGAACAACAGGTGCATCAACCATTTTTCCATCAACGGCAAATACACCAATACCTTCTGCTTTATTACGTTCAAATGCTTTTACAATTTTGGCTGCTTTACGAATCTCCATTTCAGTAGGTGTGAATACTTCATTGACAATCTCTATCTGACGTGGATTAATAATTGCCTTACCTGTAAAACCAAGTTTCTTTATGTATTCAGTTTCTTCACGCAACCCATCCTCATTTTCAACATCTACAAAAACAGTATCGAACACATCAATTTTACAAGCCTTTGCGGCCATTACTATTTGTTTACGTGCATAGTCAATACCAATTCCATCGTTCGCTTTTACCAGTTGCATATCAGCGGCTAAATCCTGTCCTCCAATTGAGATGGCATCTATACGCGGAGAATATTTAGCAATGTCATAAACATTTTGAACACCCAAAGCTGTTTCAATCATCACATGAACCTTCATTTTGTCATGTGGTAACTGATGTTCAGATTCTAATTGTTCAATCACATTTATTATTCGCTCAATTTCTTCAAGAGTCTCAACTTTAGGTAAGCGAATGGCATCGGGCTGTAAAGGCACTATCTGCCGTAAATCCTCTAAACCAAAGGGCGTATCAATATGATTGACTCGTACGGTTACTTCACAACCCTCGTATGAAATATATTGAAGCATGTGCGCCACCAATATTCTGGCAGCATCTTTTTGATTTAGTGCAACAGCATCTTCTAAATCAAGCAAAACACCATCGGCACCATATACACTACCTTGCTGAAGCATTGCCGGATTATTGCCGGGAATGTAAAGCATGGTTCGTCGCTTAAATGTTTTTTGTTTCACTTCCATTATCAGTTAGTTTAAGGTTCCGGTTTGAAGTTGAGCAGCTCTCTTTAATGCTGTTTCTACTCTGGCCGATATGGTTGGTGGTAATGCTCCTTTATCATTGATAATTAGTCTCACATCTGAGATTCCAAACTTATCTAAATCAGTATGAATCTGACTAAGTAAGTCTTCTCCAAATTGCTGCATAACAATTGATTTTAATTCAATTAGCCTACCCGCACCCTTCTCTACAGGCTCGACCATTACCAGTATATCACTTGACTCGAAACTACCAGCTTGTGCTTTTTGTTTTAGTTCCATAGCTTACCATTAAAGAAATTTTTCATCAAATATTGAATTAAATCTGATAATAACCTAGCTATAAATATGGTTCTATAACATGTTTTCTATCCAATACGCCCTGCACAAAAGCAACACATTGTCTATCTACACATTAGCAGATCATATGATTTTTCTCAGAATCCCTATCACATCCTTAACCACTGACATCCTGCACATTACAAACAAGCAGTTTTTTTTCATAAACCCTTGCTTTAGCTATCAAAAATCTTTTTTTAGTGTTAATAAATTACAATAGATCTTTAGACTATTAGACAATAGACACAAGTACGATTTACAAGTCGCTTAAATCCAATCTTTTAAACCAAAAAGCCTGATAAGTATAATCTTATCAGGCTTCATTTTCATTAA
>JAKSBD010000137.1 GCA_022361295.1 Bacteroidales bacterium | reverse complement strand
CTCGTAAAGCTTAAGGTGTTGATCTGTAGAAGTAAAGTGCCTTAACAATGGGCAGGATTGTATTTCTTTAATCATGAAAACAGGAGGGATAAATAACTTGAGTTTATATGCTTTATTGCTCATTTATTATTCAGAAAAAGTGTTGTTGATGGCCATTGGGATGTTATTTTGAACCTAAATGTCTCGATATGCAACTTGATCATTCTTCCTGCTTATTGTTTATCGAGCTGATTTAGTACTCCTGCAATAACAATTTTAGCAAATGACTTAAATTCTGATAGTCGGATTCGACTAAACCACTAAAGAAGTGTATATTTGGTATTACCACACCATTATATGCGTATGATCACGAAAATTCTTAACTACAAACAGCGACTGGGCATGTTTTTTATGCTCTTTGTTTGTCATTCGTTAATAACTGCACAAGATCAGGTATTGATTGACAGTTTGAAAATAGTCATTGAACACAAGAAGAATGAAGCGGAAGTTTTTAGCGCGTATCGTGATATATGTGATCACTATATGCAGTATGATTTTGCCAAAGCTCTTGAGTATGCTAAAAAAGCTTACGACTATGCAGTTAAAGAAGAAGATGTAAATCGGCAGGTTATGTTTCTTCACCAAATTGGTAATGCCTATTTGTTTATGGGTAACTACAAGCGGGCACTGGAACACTACTTTCAAGGGCTGAAATTACTGGAAGATAAGCCTGATCATTTTATGGAGTTTGCCCTCTATAATAATATTGGTGGATGTTACGACCGGATCAGGCAATATGACTTGGCATTGGAGTATCAGTTCAAAGCACTCGAATTATTTAATTCTTATAATCAGACATTTGATGAGCAGGTGAACAAAGCCAATTTGCAGACTCAGATCTTTAATAATATTGGTAATTATTATGAAGTAACGAATGATAATGATAAAGCACTTCAATATTACAATAAAGCCTTGAAGGTTAAAGGTGATGTGGAACCACGTTCATTGGCACAGGTGCATAACAACCTTGGTAAACTATATCATAAAATAGGTAATTGGGAGTTGGCTAAATATCATTTACAGAAAGGATTAAAGCTGAGGCTTGATATGAATGATCAGATTGAGATTATTAAGTCCTATATTTTTATAGCCAATCTCTATCGTGATTTAGGGCAATTAGACAGTTCGCTGATTACTTTTAAAATAACTGAACCTCTAGTACAAGCTAGTAATTCTCTTGAATTAAAGACAATATATCATTCTTCCTTGTCCCAATACTATGGTGTTGCAGGTCAGTTTCAAGCAGCTCTGGATCACCACATTAATTACGAGCGTTATAAAGATTCGTTGATGAATCAACAATCGTTAAAAGAAATTTCCAATCTGGAGGCACAGCAAAAGATTGATGCAATAGAGGGAGATTATAAGCTGCAACAACAAAAGGATCAATTTCAATTGCGCATGCTGATTTTTGGTTTGGTGACCCTTGCTGTTGTTTCAATATTGATTATTATACTTTTTAATAACCAGCGTAAAAGGATTCAGCTCCAAAAGGAAAGTCTGGAAAAGGATCTAAACTACCGTAACAAAGAAATGGCCACCAACGTGATGTACCTGGTCAGAAAGAATGAGTTGATTAATAATGTAGCCAAGCGTCTTTTAAATCTTAAAGAGAACCTCAAGAATGAGAACAAAGGACCAGTTAGCTCTATTATATACGAGCTACAGACCGAAGTTGATAATGAAGTATGGACCGAGTTTGAAATGCGTTTTCAGCAGGTTCACAGTAACTTTTATGACAATCTGAGGGATTCACATCCCGACCTGACACCCAGTGAAGAGCGCCTTTGCGCCTTTTTACGCTTAAACATGAGTAGTAAAGAAATTGCGGCCATTACACATCAAAATGCCAAAAGTATTGAGGTGGCCAGGGCGCGTCTGCGAAAGAAGTTAAACCTCACAGGAACAGACACTAATTTACTGGCCTATTTGTCTGACTTTTAAAAAATTACTTACTCTATGCTTTAAAACCATTTTTAACCAAACCACTATGACAACCAAACATATTCATTTTCAGGAGGGAAAAGCTTTTGATTATGTGAAAGAACTCCACAAGCAATATGGAGGAGAAATTGAAGGCAATAAAATAAATATCAAAAGAGGACGACTTCATATTTATGTTGAAGCGATTCCTGTGTTTGAAGGGTTTGAAATGCTATTGCTTAGCGTTGAAACACCGGAAACTATTGTTTTACATCGCACACCAGATAATAATCCTAATCACATTCATCTAAACGTGATTAAAGAAGGTGGTTATGTGCAGACATTTGAGCAAGAATCGGCCCAGATGCAGGTGGGTACACAAAATGGTGTTTTTCTTTATAATGCATTGTTTCCCATTACTGTGGAGGTGCCTGCCAATACCAGTTTAAAAATCATTGGTTTTAAATTTGACCTCTCCCGGAAAGAAAGCATTGTTAATGATGCCACGCATTCTATAGCACAGTTATTTAAAGAAGATGTAGGCGTTGCCTATCATACCAATTTATCACAGGAAAGTGAACGACTGTTTAAGGATATAATTCACTTTTACACGCTTGATAAGCACCGAACCGCACTAATTGTATCACGAGCCATTGAATCCTTTACCATTCTGGCCACTAACCTTGAGAAGTTAAACGATAATGATGAGCTAAACGGTTTGCATATAGATGATTATAATCGCCTGCAAAGCGTAAAGCAAAAATTATCCTCTAACTTTGAAGAGCGTGTAACGGTTGAGGAACTGGCGGAAAGTCATGGTGTAAGTGTATCCAAGCTAAAACGCGATTTTAACACACTCTTTAACTGTTCTATCACTCATTTTTATACAAATGCCAGGATGGATGAAGCCTATCGAAGACTCAAGTCGGGCGATTACACGGTATCTGAAGTAGGCTATGATATGGGTTATAGTAACCTGTCCAAATTCTCAGAAATGTTTAAGAAGATCAAAGGTCTTTCTCCCCGCGATGTTATTAAGGTGAGTTAGTAACTTGAACTATAAAGAGTAACTATTGAGCTACCGGGAATAGTAAGACCTGGTTTACAGGCGTAAGTTTGTATATAATCAAAAACTAACGCTATGTTACTATTATTTACCATTTTGAGTTTTATGTTCCCGGTTGAACAGCCACTGGATGAGGAATTAATCTTTGAATTACCTCCAAATGAAATTTCGATTATTGAGATAGTAGATTACTTTGATTAATGTCAATGGGTTAACGTTTAAGAAGTAAACAATAAACTCAGGGACTGTAAGTAGTTAACAGCCCCTGAAGTTTCACAAAATTTATGGTAATGGCATACCTTCAACCCAGGGGCCATCATTTACTAATAACATTTGCATTATTTGTTCAAAATCAGATTCTACTATTTGTTTAACTCTGTCTTTTACTTCTGTTAAAGCATTTTGGGCATAAATCAGGTTTTGTTTCTGAGTAGCTGTTGGTCCATAGGTATTGTTAGCAATGTTTATTGAAGCAGCCTGTAAGCGACTGCTGATAGTTGGTGAGTTTTTTTCACCAACCAGGTTTTTACTGGCATTGCCATTCATCTTTTTATCAATATCAAATAATTCCTGCTTCAGCTTATAAAGCTTGTTTTCCAGTTCACCAGCTTTCATCTTTGAGTTTTGAAGTGATAACTCGAAGGCTTTAATTTGCTTGAAGGCCATATTGATGCTGCTATTTACTGCGCTAATTTCCTTTTGCGTCTTTTGTAAAAGCGTAATATAATCATCAATTTCGTTTTCAGATTGAGATTTCAGATAGCCTTTGTAAAGGGGCACCACTTCAAAATTGATATCGGCTGTCAATTGCCTGATGATGCCATTTTCCTCTTTATTCAGAGAAGCTATATAGGTGCCCGAAGGTACCAGGTACCCCTGTCTGTTACCATTGTTTTTATGTCCGGGAGTGATGTCGTTTATTGGTGCATAGCGCAGATCCCAGGCCATACGATGAAAACCCTTACCAGTAGGTGCACGCAATCGCCTGATTACATCACCTTTTTCATCCTTTATGGTCAGCCATAGTTTAATGGAGTCTTGCCTGCGTTCTTTTTCCAGCTGTTCCCAACCCGGGAATGTAACGGCTTCACCGTTTTCAATGGCTTTCTTTTCTTCCTGTTGTCGTAGTTGGCTCATTAACTTATAATCATCCTTTAGATAATAAGTGAATACAGCACCAAAATCAGGGTTAGGCGATGAGAAGAAACCAGCTCCTTGCGGGCCTTTACCTCTCATAGTCATACCCGGACGAGGAATGTACTTTAATGCTTGGCGGATAGGGAAGAGGGTTGCTTCTGAATTCAGCTGCTCTTCATTTACGTTACGCAATGCCGAATAATCATCCAAAACAAAAAAGCCACGACCAAATGATGCTGCTACCAAATCATTTTCACGTCGTTGTATGGCTAAGTCCCTAAAGGATATAGTTGGAACCCCTCCTGTTAGTTGTATCCAGTTGGAACCACCGTCAATGGTAAAGTATAGACCAAACTCAGTACCAATAAAACATAAATTAGCATTAACATGATCCTGAACAAATCGCCAGACCAGGGTCTTTTGAGGAAGGTTCCCCATTATTGGTTTCCATGATTGTCCTTTATCTGTACTTTTTAAAAGGTAGGGTTTAAAATCTCCAAATTTGTGGTTGTCGAGCGAAATATATACAGTATTGACATCATGCAAGTCGGCTTTAATATCATTTACAAAGGCCGTTTCAGGTACATCAGGTAATTTACCAACCGACATAGTGCGCCAGTTTGCGCCGCCATCTTCAGTTATGCTTATTTGACCATCGTCGGTACCTGCATATATGAGGCCTTTCTGTAGAGGAGATTCAGCGATTGAGGTTATTGTATTATAGGTCGACATCGCAGATAAGTCCCAGGCATTGTCCCAACTTTGTGTGCTACCCATTATTGGTAAACTCAAGCGTTCCTCATTTTTTGTCAAATCACCCGATATGGCCTTCCAGCTATCGCCACGATCATCGGAACGCCAGATTCGTTGAGATGCAAAAAATAAGCGGGTCGGTTCATGAGGACTTACGAGTATAGGGGCATCCCAATTGTATCGCTCAAAAGGATCATTTTCGAGAGGTTGAGGTTGGATATGCACAATTTCACTGGTCGTTTTATCAACACGTACCAGGTTACCTTCCTGCCATTGGTTATAAATAATATTGGGATTACCAGGCTCAGTTGCTGGTTGGTGTCCATCGGCAAACAATGTTAGGTACCAGTCGGCATTTGTAATACCATTGGCTTTATCGGTACGCGACGGCCCCCCTTGTGTATTATTATCTTGCGTACCACCATAGATGTTATAAAATGGTTCAGCATCGTCAACTGCCACTTTATAAAATTGTGTAACAGGGAGATTTGAAATATATTTCCAGTTGCGTGTTGCATCAAATGTTTCATAAAGGCCTCCATCTGTACCAACCAGCAAATAATTTGGGTCGTTTTTCTTAAAAGCAATGGCATGATTGTCTGAGTGCTTATGTTCTTCACTCATGCGTTTAAAGGTTTTACCTCCATCGCCAGAGATTTGCATTCTCACATCAACCAGGTATAGTTTATCAAATTGATGCGGACATGCATATAACTCCTGATAATAATGTGGTCCGGTAGCGCCTGAAACAGCATTGGACATTTTCATCCATGATTCACCCTTATCGCTTGAGCGGAATACACCACCTTTGCGATGATTCAGTTCGATGGCGGCATACACCACATCGGGCTGTTGTGGTGATATGGCCAATCCTATTTTTGCCATATTACCAGATGGCAGTCCCTTTGAAAGCTTTTTCCAATTGACACCACCATCATTGGAGCGATAGATGGCTGTTCCGGGACCTCCACCCAAATAGGCTGCTACATTTCGGTGACGTTGCCATGTTGCCGCATATAGGACATTGGGATTTCGAGGATCAATTACCAAATCAGTGGCACCCACCCACTCATTATCACCTAAGGTTTGTAGCCAGGTATGACCACCATCTGTAGATTTGTAAATGCCGCGTTCGCCACCTTTGTTCCAAAGGGGCCCCTGGGCTGCCACCCATATAACTTTTGAGTTATCAGGATGTACAATTATTTTACTGATGTGTTGCGATTCATGAAGGCCCATATTGGTCCAACTGGCCCCGTCATCTTCACTTTTGTATATACCGTCACCAAAGCCAACATGGCGTCCGCCAACATTCTCGCCGGTACCTAACCATATGGTATGGTGATTATTTGGATCGATGGTTATGCATCCGGTTGAATATACATTCTGATTGTCAAAAATTGGTTGCCAGGTAGTACCTGCATTTTCAGTTTTCCATACGCCACCTGAACCAACAGCTACATACCAGATGTTTTCATTTTGGGGATGAATAACAACATCGGCTATACGTCCCGACATTAATGCCGGACCTATGCTTCGAAGTTTAAGCCCTCGAAATGTTGTGTCATTTAATAAAGTTTGTGCTGTTAGCGAGCAGGTGAAAATTAACAGCATGAAAGGCAGGACGAGTCCTTTTTTTCTGATTCTTTTCATGGTTGTGTATTGAAGGTGAGTGATAAAGTAGAGTAAATATAGTTGAAATTTATTTGATAAACAGATACTTGTGAGTGATAAGTTCAACTTATAATGTTTTTCCACATAAAAAAACGCCCCGCATTCAATAATATGAAGCAGGGCGTTTAACTTTTTATCTGAGGTCGAAATTAAGTTTCGACCTCAGCATATTAATACACAAACTTACGGTAAATCCAGATCAACATTATTACGATAATCACCTAACAGATGCTCCGAGAAATGATACCAGATCATCTTTTCAAAATAAGGCGAATATTGTGAAAATCCATGTCGCACATTGGGAATGATCATAAAGTCAAAACGCTTGCGGGCATTCATTAATGCCTGTGCAACGCGCATCGTATTTGCCGGATGCACATTGTTGTCAATCTCACCATGAACAAGCATTAAGTGTCCTTTCAGATTCTTGGCAATAGAAGGATTGGTAGGTATTTTGCTTTTGAATGATATTTCGTATTCATCCTCTGGTTTTTCAACTTTAACAGAGTCTTTAACTTCTTCTTTCTTTTTGATCTTCTTCTTCACTTCTTTAACGCCATGGTGTGTTTCTCCCCACCATTTGTTATAAATGTTGTTATCATGATTTCCGGCCGATGAAACGGCTGCCTTATAAAAATCAGGATAAGCAAACATGGCTGCAGTTGACATAAAGCCCCCACCGCTGTGACCAAAAATACCAACTCGTTTTATATCAATATAATCGTATCGGTTGGCCAGTTGCTGCAGTGCAAACATGTCATCTTTTAAAGCATAATCGCGCAGGTTATCGTAGCCATAAGTGTGGTAGTATTTATGGCGCTTAGGACTTCCGCCGCGGTGACCAACAGAGACCACTACGAAACCCAATTGTGCCAATGCTGTATTATAGCGTGCCGTTACTGTAAAATCTCTCACAACAGCTTCGGTCTGCGGCCCTGGGTAAACATATGAGATAACCGGGTATTTTTTGGTTGAATCAAAATCAAATGGTTTCCAGATCACCCCATGCAGATTGGTAACGCCATCATCTGCCTTCACAGTGAATTTTTCAGGGAAGTGCCAGCCCAGTTCTTTCACACGCGACAAATCCATTGTTTCCAGTTCCATGATTACAGCACCACTTTTATCACGAACAACAGCTTTTGGAGCCTGATCAACTCGTGAGTAGTTATTCACAAAATAGTTGGCATGTTTATCTGTTTTAGGCATACTAAACCGATGATTGGCTTCTTCAGGCGTAATAATGCGTGAATTACTGCCATCGAAGTTACTGCTGTAGTATATGTTATAGTAGGGGTCAAATCCTTTTTCCTTGCCATAAGCCGGATAGTAGATGGTGTTTGAAGCCGTATCAATACGTGCAACCTGTCCAACAACAAAGTTTCCTTTGGTAATTTGATTTTTAAGGTTACCATCTTCATCATAACGGTAAAGCTGTCCCCAGCCGGTGCGTTCAGACCACCATATCAACTCACTTCCCTCGTTGATTATATGTAGCTGGTTCATCTGGTCGTTAAAGTAAGGCTTTGATTTTTCACTAAACAATGGTGTAACATTACCTGTATTGGTGTTGACTTTAACTACCTCAAGTTCATCGCAGGTGCGCTTCTTGCGTATCACAAATAAGTTATCTGATGTTTTGGATGGACGATACGTGCGGATGCTCTGGTCTTTCCATTTGCTCAGGTCTGGTTTAATCCATTTTGCCGATGCTATATCACATATTTCCAAATGCGGGATGCCAACATGTTCATCGCCTGGCATAGCATATTTGTAGGTTTCAACAGTAGGACGCGGATTAGCTACAGAGTTAATAACAGCCATCTCCTTAACCTTGCGCATATCGTACCTTACCGTGTAAAACTTCTTTTCATCTTTAAACCAGTATACCCTCGCTTTGAGGCGCTTGTCAGATGTTGTATCGCCACCCTTGCTCTGGTAGCTGAACCAGCGCTCACCATTGGTGGTTAACTTCGTTTCGGTGCTGTCTTTGTCATCGGCACGCATCATGTATAAGTTGTGCTGACGTGCAAAAACAATATAAGTACTATCTGGTGAGTAGCTTTTCCATTTGTCTTTGGTTTCCTTTTTGACGGTATCGATTTTACTCACCCATTTGGTGCGCATATTGTATTTGAATTTTAAATCGTCCATTTCAAAAGTAAAGCTCGATTTACTGTTTTTCTCAAACTCAATCTTTTTGATTGGTAAATCATTTACATTATATGGTTTATGGGTGATAGCTGTTACTTTAGAAGCCAAATCGTTATTGTCAAAAAGTGGCTTTTTCAAACGTTTGTCAGGATCAACAAACCAATAGAAGTTACCATCAGATGTCTTGTAACTGTACCAAAACAAGTGGCTGTTTTCAATCCAGTTAGGGTTGACCCGACTGGACCCAATGTATTTCTCCACATTACTTTTGGTAAATTTATTGGCCAGTTCAAAATTGGCCTTTTGTGCAGTTGTTGAAAATGTTGCTATTAGTAAAATACATATTAGCAATGGTAAGTTTTTCTTCATATGATTCTGATTAATGTATGAATGACGAAAATACAGATTCTTTCTGAACTCTATTATGACATTTCTTTCGTTTCCTTTTGATGAGCTTGATTTTATAATATAACTAAGTAAATAATCGAATGAGAAGTGTTCGATTTCGCACAGCACTTTGCCCTATTCCGAACGTAGGAAAGCAGCGTTTAAGTTCGATTGCAGATATAATTTGCTGAATATTATATTTATAACAAATTAGGTATGCTTGTTGCTTAAATAGGCGAAATTCCAAGTAAAACCTAAACAATATGAAATTAAACAAACAAACGCTCATTGTTTTTCTTGTTTCTCTTGCCTTAATATCAATGGAAATCATCTGGTCCAGAGTATTTTCTGCTGAATACTTTTACACTTTTGCTTTTTTAGTTCTTAGTATCAGTATTCTGGGATTAGGCTTAGGAGCTTTAACCGTAAGGTTAAGCAAACGCCTGGCAGCCAAAGAAAGTTATGGTTGTTTGTTGAGTTTAACCGGCTTATTAATGTTAGCCGGACCTCCTGCTGTACTTTATATGCAGTTGGATTTCTCGCAGTTACTGAGTAGTCATATGATGCTACTTAAACTTCTGGCTACAATTATTATTTTAGGCAGTTCGTTTTATACTGGAGGTATGGTGATTAGTGGTATCTTCAGAAAATCGCACGAATCAATGCCGCAATTGTATATGGGCGATTTAATTGGTGCTGCATTGGGGGTTGTTTTTGCAGTATTATTAATGAATACTTTAGGTACAGACAAAGCAGCTTTACTGGTTGCTCTCCCTGTTTTCGCCGCATCCTTATTATCATTTAATAAATGGTTCAGGCTTATCCCACTGTTACTACTTCTCTCATGTTTTGTGGTATTACCCGAGAGTTCAACCATTCTTAAAAGTGCAAAGAAAGACAGAGCTGAGGTTATTTATTCGCATTGGGATGCAATGGCTCGTTTAAAAGTTTATAAGTACAGTGACGATTATTGGGGATTAAACATTGATAATGCCGCCAATTCACCTGTTATTGGCTTTGATGGAAACTTTGACCGCCCCGACTCCTTAAGGATTCCTTTTTCAATCCCTGCAACTAACCTTACTAATCGTTTTGATGATTGTCGGTTTTTATCGCTCGGTGCCGGTGGCGGAGGAGACGTCTTAATGGCCTTACAGGATGGTGCGAGTGAAGTACATGCTGTTGAGGTAAATCCGTATATTAATAAGATGATGACCGATGGTTTTCTGCAGGAGTTTTCAGGTGATTTATATAATGATGACAGGGTAAAGGTAGTGAGTGAAGATGCCAGGGCTTATGTCAGACGATTTGATAACTATTTTGATGTTATCTACTCACTGAGCTCGAATAGTTTTGCAGCCTTGGCTTCAGGTTCATTTGCACTGGCTGAGAATTATTTGTTTACCACAGAGGCCTTTCAGGATTACTATAAAGCCTTGTCAGACGATGGGTATTTGTTAATGGAGCACCAATTTTATGTGCCTCGTATGGTGTCAGAAATTATAGTAGCCCTGGAAAAAGAAGGAGTCGAACATCCAAAATCCCACATTGCAGTGTATCATTTGCCAACAATGCGACGCCATTTGATATTAATGGGTAAAAAGCCTCTGGATGAAGCAACCATTGCCAATGCTGTATATGAAACCAATGCTGAGAATTACTCTTTCTTCAGGCAGTTATATCCTGCTGCTGACTCTGTTAAAGACAACAGAATTAACCAGATCATTGAAAATGGTTGGCAAGAAATACAATTAACAGCATCAACCAATCTATCACCTTGCAGTGATAACAGACCATTTACGGGGCAGTTGGGAATGATGAAGAATCTCTCAATGGAACGCATTAAAAAGAAACTGATGCCTTATGAATTTCAGGGTTTTCCTCTATCAATTGTTATTGTATTGGTCATTCTGGCTATTGTAACCATAATTGTTCTTCCACTTAACTTTCTTCCTTATTTAAAATCAGGTAACAAGTTTAAGGCTGCCGGCTGGCTTTACTTCTTTGCAATTGGTGTTGGATTTATGGCTGTTGAGGTAATTTTAATACAGCAGTATACCTTGTTCATAGGCTCTTCTTCGTACACCTTTATGACACTGTTATTTGTATTGTTGGCAAGTTCTGGCTTAGGCAGCTTTTTCAGCCCCCGTTTTAAGAGTAATACACCGTTTATTTTTATTGCAGCCTGGTTGATGTTCAATATTGTTTTATTCTCGTTGGTGGTTTCAATTTTTGGTGGATTAGGTTTATTTTGGCGTATAGCAATCACCTGTATCTTAGTAGGACCCCTGGGCTTTTTTATGGGTATGCCTTTTGTTAAGGGAAGTGCCAGGTCGGGCGAATTGGTTGACTGGGGCTTTGCTATTAATGGAGCTGCATCGGTCATTGGTAGTACCCTGGTGTTGATTCCCGTATTTACTTTAGGATTTAACTATGGTTTGGTGATGGCCGGTGTATTTTACCTCTTGGCATGGTGGTTACTTGGTAAGGAATTTATTTTTAAATCTAAGTAAATAAGCTTTTCTTTAAGTATAGAATAAATGATTGAGCTTATGAAACACAGAACTTTAACACAAGAAGACATAAAAGAGCTTCGTTATCAGTGCAGAATGGGATATATTATTCCCTTCTTTATTTTGTTGGTAGGTTCTGCTATTGTCATTACCCTGTTCGAAATCCACATAAATCAGGGTGCTGCCTTTAATATTGGTGCCAATGCCTTAATTATTACTGCTATGTCCTTAATAGCCATTATGGTGAGTTATTATATGAACCATAAATACTATAGTGATATCCGTAATAATTATAAAATAGCACAGGCCAAGGTGCTTGAAAAAAAGGTAAGTAAAAAAGATTTTGAAGCTGGTAGTGGTAATGTTACTACCATGCCTCATAACAGGACAATGAATGAGTTTAATCGCTATGATTTTATAATTGATAACACCATCTACAGGGTGGATAAACAACTATTTAATACTTGCCATAATGGTGATAAGGTTTTATTTTACTATGCACCAAAAAGCAACTATTTATTAGGCATGGCGAAAGGTTAACCGCTATATTATACGAAGTTTATGAAATTACCTATTTACCAGATAGACGCTTTTACTGAAGAGATTTACGGTGGAAACCCGGCTTGTGTGGTTCCCTTGCAGGACTGGTTGCCCGATGAGGTGCTGCTGAAAATAGCCAAAGAAAATGCTGTGGCCGAGACCGCTTTTTTTGTCAGGGAAAAAAATAGTATTCACTTACGGTGGTTTACGCCCGACCTGGAAATGGATTTATGTGGTCATGCAACCCTGGCTACAGCCTATGTGCTTAAGGTACATATGGATTATGAACCTGATATAATGGTTTTTGACACCTTGAGCGGAGAGTTGAAGGTTGAGTGTCATGCTGACTTGATGACGCTGGATTTTCCTTCGCGTGAACCCATTAGAGCAGATTTGCCTAAAACCATAAAAGATGCCATTAGCACTCAGCCTGATGCAGTATTGGTTGCCCGCGATTATGTTCTTGTTTATCCATCAGAAAGTATGGTAGATAATTTACAGATTGATCGTCATACGTTTGATCAAATAGATTTGGGTACAGGTGGTGTCATTGCTACAGCCAGAGGCAATCAGAGTGATTTTGTATCGCGCTTTTTTACCCCTCAGGCAACTATACTGGAAGATCCGGTAACGGGCTCGGCCCATTGCTCATTGATTCCTTACTGGAGTAAACAGCTTAATAAGAGTGATATGACAGCTATTCAATTGTCCGATAGGAGAGGTACTCTCTATTGTCAGGATAAAGGTGATCGCGTATTAATAAGTGGTAAGGCACGCACCTTTATGGTAGGACATATTTGGGTGGATTAGGGGATTTATGATTTATGAATTATGATTTATGATTTATGATGTTGGGATGTGGTGATGTTGGGATGTGGGGGTGAATAATAAGGAGTGCATTGTGCACCGGTATTTCTTTCTGGATTTAAGTGTGTGGAATGGATTATTTCATTCCATAGTCTATTTAATAATATCTTGGTTTACAGCGATTGAATGAGTAAATTTATGCAACTAACCCGGTTGTTTTATGAACAAAGTCCTTATAGTAGTTTTCACCCTGTTATGTGCTGGCCTGTGCCAGGCCCAGGATTCACCAATGCGTTTTCAAAGTATTACCATCAACGATGGCTTGTCTCTAAGCTCAGTATATTGCATTAAGAAAGACAGCAAAGGTTTTATGTGGTTTGGTACCGAGGATGGTTTAAACCGTTTTGATGGTTATCATTTCACTATCTACCGAACAGATGTTAAGAATCCCAATAGTATTTGTTACAAATGGATTGAGCATATTGAAGAAGATGCCAATGGTCAGTTATGGTTTGGTTCTCGTAACGGTTTATCTCATTTTAACCCGGTAAGTGAAGTATTTACCAACTTCAAAACCAGCCAGGACAATTCGATTAATAACGATACAGTTACCTGTTTACAGGCTTATAATTCTTCAATGGTTGTGGGAACTAAAAATGGTCTGTCGTTATTTGATAACAAGTCATTAGCGTGTTTAAACTATTCAACCGTTGATGAGGTGAATGCCATTAAGCCCTATGCTGATGGCTTATTAATAGCTGCCTCAAACGGTCTGTTTATGCTGAAATCCAACATGCAGTTGGAGAAATTACGGAATGAGAATTGCCTAAATGTTGCTGTAGATTACCCTAAACTCTTTGTAGCAAGCACAAAATCTGTCGGTGTACTTGATATGACGGTGTCGGCAACAAAAAATACGGACATTATCGCCAGCGTAAATGATATTGAAAGTATTGCCCTCGATAGAAATAATCATCTATGGATTAATACCCGTGAAGGCTTATGGTGCAAACATCTGGATAAGGGATGGATAAAAAAGATTATAACTACCGATAACACCACCAATAGCCTGGCCATTAACAGTGGTAAATCGCTCATGATTGATGACAGTAATAAAGTGTGGTATGCAACCCATGGTGATGGTTTATTTGTAATCAATAAATACCTGGAGCTAACTAAATGTATCCATAATCCCACAGATAATGAAAGTGTTAATCAGAATGCTTTCAACTGCATTTATGAAGATACAAATAGTGGCAATATATGGTTAGGTACCTATGGTGCAGGTATTAATATTTTTCATCCTGCGGCCAATAAATTTGATTTAATAAAGCATAACCCGCTTAATGAAAACAGTCTGCCCAGTAACTTTATTTGGTCTGTTTTTGAAGCACAAGACAGCTGTTTATGGATTGGAACCAATGATAAGGGCCTGTGTCGCTATTGTCCGAAATCCAATTCGTTTGTCACCTATTCTAATCAGAATGACAATACCTCTTTGTCCCATAATACGGTAAGAGAAGTTTATGAGGATAGTGAAGGTATTATATGGGTTGGCACCAATGGCGGGGGTTTGAATCGCTTTAATCCATCTGACAATAGTTTCACCAACTATATGACCAATAAGGATGATGATACATCCATCTCAGATAATTCTGTGCGTGTGGTTTTTGAGGATAGTAAGGGACGGTTATGGGTAGGAACGCAAAACGGTTTAAACCTGTTTGATAAGCAGAAAGGAACTTTCAGGCAGTTTTATTATCAGGCCGATAAACCAAATTCTCTCTCAAATAACTTTGTTTATGCCAGCATTATTGAAGATAAAGAAGGCCAGTTATGGATTGGGACTTATGGAGGCGGCCTTAACAAGCTAAATCCTGAAACCTATGAGTTTACTCATTATACCACCCAGGCAGAGGAAGGTAAGCGCTTAAGTAATAATATAGTTTTTAGCCTTTATCAGGATGTTAAGGGGCGAATATGGATTGGAACCAACGAAGGCCTGAATGTACTAAACCCTTTAACAGGTGACATTAAGGTGTTGGGGATGAAAGATGGTTTACCCAATGAGGTTATCTACAGTATTCTGCCCGATGAAAAAGGTTACCTGTGGTTAAGTACAAATCATGGTATTTGTTGTATCAGTCCATCAAGCCTGAAATGCCGTAACTTTGATGTAAGTGACGGACTGCAGAGTAACGAGTTTAATGGAGGCGCTTTTCATAAGGGAGCATCCGGAAAGATGTATTTTGGTGGTGTTTACGGACTCAATGTGCTTAATCCGGGGTTGATTAAAACAAATGAGCATGTTTCGCATCCTGTCATTACGCGATTGGATATTCTTGGTAATGAAGTTAAGGTTTCATCGCTGGCCGATTCAGAAAGAGCGGTGGTAGAGTTAGATAGTCAGTTTGTAATTGCCCGAAACATAAGCTACACACAGCATATAGAACTGGATTACTCACAACGTTTTTTTGCCATTGAATATTCAGGCTTAAATCATTTGTTTCCGGGTAAAACACAGTATGCTTTTCAGTTGTGGCCAATGGATAAAAAATGGAACAAAGCCGGGCAGCGCAACTATGTTTCCTTTGCCAATGTTAAACCGGGGCAATACGAGTTTCGTGTGATTAACACCAATAGCGATGGGGTTTGGGGTGATAGCATGGCTAAGCTGGGCATAACCATTAAACCACCGTTTTGGCAAACCACCTGGTTTTTGATTTTAGAGTTGATTGTTGTATTGATTATTATCGTATTTATTTATCGCTTCTTGCTGAAAGTAAGAATGAACAAACTATTAAAAGCACAAAACGAAAAGATAAAACATACCAATTTGCAGCTGAAGTTATCGCAAGATAACCTGCGTCAGATGAATATTACCAAGGATAAATTTTTCTCAATTATCTCTCACGACCTTAAAAATCCTTTCACCAGTTTAATGTCAATCAGCAATATGCTGAATGATAATTATGAAATAGCTGATGAAGAAGATAAGCGTGATGCCGTTACCCGTATTAACCATTCGGTTAAAAACATTTACCTGTTATTGGAGAATCTGTTAACCTGGTCGCGTTCACAACGAGGTAAAATTGAATTTGAAACAAAACCGTTTAACCTATCGGCTTTAATTAATGAGAATATCAATTTGTATACTCCGGCAGCAAGTAAAAAGGAAATAGACCTGGTGAATGAGTTTCCTGAAGAACTGATGGCAGTGGGCGACCGGAACACAATTAATACAATTATTCGTAATATATCAGGTAATGCTCTTAAGTTCACGTCCTCTGGCGGACAGGTTTTTTATAGTGTTTCAGATATTGACGGTATGCTGAAGGTTAGTATACGTGATACAGGTGTTGGTATCAACCCTGAAGACCAGGAACGCTTGTTCTGCATCGATAAAAAACTAAAAACCGATGGTACCGAAGGTGAAAAGGGTACCGGACTGGGACTGATTATCTGTAAGGAATTTGCTGAGAAAAACGGGGGAGAGATTGGTGTAGTCAGTGAAGCAGGTAAAGGTTCTGAGTTCTGGTTTACTGTGAAAAGAGTAGAGTAGTTATTTTTTTACAGATAATGCATTGGTAAGTCAGTTTAAATAAGGCTTTGTAATAGCCATTCTTAAATTCGTTATACAAACATGTCACGCCTTTAAGGGCACACTCTTATTCCACATTGGTATTGCCTGAAATTTAGTGTTTATTAAGCGATTTGAGCCTGTAATTTTATGTCAGATACAGGTTATTTGTATATTTGCCGCCCTACTAACAAATACAATTACAATTGTATTCTAACAACAACTGTATGAAAAGGAACATGATGATGATGTTGGTTCTGCTGACAGGCATCGTAAGTGCACAAAAGGTAACTTACAATTTACCTAAGGAAATTAACAAGGAGCAGGTTCTTATTACTTTCAAAAAAGTAAGTTCGTCAACTACGAATTACTACATCAATTACAAAGTTAAAAACCAGGGTGATGGAATGCTTTTTATCGACAGGAGTATGGCTAGTCTTGAACAAAATAAAGGGCAGATAAAGCCTACATCATCAAAATATGTATTAAAACCTTCAGAAACGAAGACCATCAATAACCAATTCAGGGTTAAGCCGCCGGTGCAAGCCAACAGCGACTATCTTAAGTTAAACCTGAATGGCTTAAAATATGCCATGCCAGCTAAGGCCTTAGAGATTGATCAATTTATTGTAAGCGAAAAGGCGACGAAAACAGTAGACGCTTTTGCCCTTAAAATAATGGAGTATAATACCTATCCCGACAGGATTTATGTAAACGTTAAATGTTCATTTAACGGAGCTGAAACAAAAGTTGGGCAGGTAGACCTAACCAAATTAAACGTAAGTGGAGGGGAAGCTGAAGTGGTTAAAAAAGGCGATGTAATAATGCCCGGTAAATCCTATTCGTTTTCTATTAATATAAAACCTAATGGAGAAGAGGTGAGCCTTGATTTTTCAAATGTATTGTATGCCCTGACGCTTCAGCCAATTGTGTTTGACACGGTGGAGATTAAAAGTACAACATATGTTGAACCAAAGGTTACAGAAAAAGATTCAGTAAAGACTGCCGAAGTCAAAGAGTCAAAAGAGGTAGTGAAAGTTGCTGAATTGAGCTATAGTGATGTTGTTACCCTTAAAAAGGATATTGAGCAGGAAATGAATACAGGTGGTAAAGCTGTTGAAATGGCCAATGAATTTTTGATGGAAAAAGGTCATATCAGCACAGCTCAGGTCATTGATGTGATGTCTGTATTTAATTTAGATGGTGCTAAACTCAAATTTGCAAAAATGGCTTATCCATATGTGTCTGACAAGGTTAAGTATCATATGGTTGTGGCAAAGCTGTCTTATACTAAAAACAAACAGGCATTGGAAGAATTTTTGGAATTGCAGGAGTAGGTGATGGTGTTTAGTGCATAGTGCTTGGTGCATAGTGCTTGGTGCATAGTACTTGGTGCATAGTACTTAGTGCTTAGTGCATAGTACTTAGTGAATAGTGAATAGTGCATAGATACTGGTATCGTTCAGAATATAACAGACCTTAAGGTTTTTTAAACCTTAAGGTCTTATTTTATCAGGTTAGTAATAAAACTCTGCTTTTTTGCGCCTTTGGGCTTAATTGTTTTTCAGATCGTAGCTAAATCTGTATTTAACTCAAGCTCTAGAACAAACGTATTGTCTTAATCTGCGCTCCTTCTTTAAAATCCGATGGCTTAAGTATGGTCATATCTCCCTTTATTTCCGGGGTTCCGATCATGTCATTTTCATCGAGTAAAAACTGCGCTTTCAGTTCTTTACTATCTATAACATACATACCGCTGATGTATGTGTACCAAAGGGAATAGTCGGGGTATTGAGAAATAAAAGTGCGGATAGTGGTACCTATACCAACGCCTTTGCTGGTTGAATATTCATCTGATAACACATAGATTTCTCCAATAGTATTGGTGTAATCAGTTTTGTTGTAATCGTAAGCAGGCTGTACCTTTAGCAGGTCAATGCCTTTGTGTGAATAGATATAGAAAGGTTCTTCTTCCTCACCATCTTCTGTATACCTGATCTGATTTTCCTTGCGAACAGACAATTGCATATCCAATGACTCAGCATCCGGTATCTTGTCACCAATTTTAAATATGCCTGCTTGCTGACTACTAATTACCAGTTGATCGCTGCTAAAAGGCAATTGGGCTTTTTTACTGATGGATGGTTGATTGACAATTCTGTCGTCATTCTTATATACGTTTAACTCTGCTTCAGGACTATCATCTTCTCCAATAACAAATACAAACACCTCATAGGTATAGATACCATTTTTAAACTGGTACGAATGATTACCGCCACTGCCGTCAAAACTCATCTTACCATTAAATAAAACGAGGTCGGGTTTCTGAGTCATGTCAGCATTGGCAGTCCATGATGCATAACGATATTGCCCGTCGGCCATTTTATCAATGCGGACAATAAATTTTTTGGTATGAAGCACATAGGCTGAGTTGGCAAAGTTTCTCAGACTTTCGTGGATGTTAAGCTTATTTTTACTGATTATTCCGACCTTGATAGCGGCTTCTTCTTCTGACTGATAGTTAAGGGCGATCAGTTGTCCTTCCTGGTTAAGCCAAAGTATACCATTGTTAAACATGATACCCCTGCTTCCAACAGCAGACCAGTCATCCTGAATATCTGAGCCGATTATTTTATCCTTTAAAGAAGTATCAAAAAGAAGATCGTAGCTCTTCTGAAATTCTTCAGCATTATTAATGGCAGGCAATGGATTTTCCCTTTTTAACGGATAAACAACCTTATTCTTTAGCTGTTCAATATTTTCATTTTTGATACAGTTGATAAAGGCTTCAATCACTTTCTGGTTTTCATTGCTTAACTCCTGACAAAAAGCGGTGTAGCTCAGGATACTTGAAATCGCAAGGCTTAGAATAAATTTCATGTATATTTCAGTTAACAGTTGTAAATGTTTTCTACAGCAAATATAGACTTTCTGTTAGTTCAACAGGTGTGAGAGGAGATAATCATTAATGCCAATTGTGTTTGAGAGGTTTATTACTCCGTTACTTAATGAATACAAGCCAACTTACATTACCGGCTATCCGTTTGTACAGGCAAAAAAAAGAGGCTCTCAAAATTGAAAGCCTCCTTTAAATCTTTGTAAGAATTCCTTAGTTAACACTGTCATCTAAAGCTTTTCCTGCTTTAAATTTAGCAACATTCTTAGCAGCTATTTGAATTTCCTTACCAGTTTGTGGGTTTCTACCTGTGCGAGCTGAGCGCTCAGAAACAGAAAATGTACCAAAACCAATTAATTGGATGCTTTCTTTTTTAGCAAGTGTTTCTTTAGTTGTTTCAACAAATGCATTAACTGCTTTTTCCGCGTCTGCTTTTGTAATACCAGCTTTTTCAGCAATAGCTGAAACTAATTCTTGTTTATTCATATTGAGTTAAATTTTTATTCGCACTAAACTATAAATTTTTTCTTTACATTGGTCAATAGTTGGCGTTATTTCCCACTTATAGCGTGAATTTTCTACTAAAAACGGGCTTTTGATGGCTTTTGAATGCTAATTTGAACTCGATTTGTATTGTTGAAAGTGGTTTGGCCGGGTGAAGAGACAAACTGAATTGTATAGCTATTACTGATGATTGGTGTCCATGCAGGGTATGTTCTCATTTAAGATATGCAACAGATAATGCCAATTTTATTCTTATAGAACACAGCGAATTTGATGAACATCTTACAAATACAAAAAGGAGGCTTCCTGCGGGGAGCCTCCTTCAGCAATAGAAAAAAGGTTTAATTGTATTATTCTATGGTAATATTAACGTTACCAACAGGATTAGTATCGGCTGCAATATTACCCAGTGAATAAACGGTATGATGGGCTGCATTCTGCGGAATATCACCTAATAATGGTTTCAACAAAAACGGAGCATCGCTATTGTCTGGCACGGGCTCAATTGAAATCACTGCTTTACCTCCCGATAAATCTGTTGGGAATGTTAAGCCATTGGGTGCACTCATAAGAAAATCTTCGCCCGGAAACGGAGGCCCAGCCTGCGTACCACTGAAAGGAGAAGCATTGTCTGCTGCATTAACAGAGCTGAATTTACCAGTTGTTACCGCTTGTCCGTCTATTACTGCCCAGCCTTCATAAATCCAGCCTTCAGGTAATACAGGCAGGTCCAGGCCAGCTGCCGGAGAACCTGATGATGGATCTAAAAACCATACACCACTGTTCTCATTGTTATCCATGCCATCGGTAGGAGTAGCTAAAATATATTTACCCATGGCTGTTGAAAAATCAGTGCCCAGTGCAGCACCATGATCCACTGTTAAAGAGGCTTTTCCCCCTGCGATGTCACCGGCCAGAATATGAACATTGCTGGGTGCCGGATCGGTATCAGGAAATGGTTCAATAGTCAATACAAAGGCGCTTGAGTTTTGCAAATCCTCCCGATCTATGGAGAAAGAGCTTTGTGATAGTTTACCACTGCCATCAACACTAAAAGTACCTGTGGTCAGTGCTTGTCCGTCTACAATAATCCAGCCTTCATAAATATAATTGGCCCCCAGGTCTTCAAGCCCGTTAATAGTTAAACTCAGATTCCCGTTAACATTTACATTGTCGTCATCATCGCAAGCGGTAATTATTACTAGCGCTAAAAGTGCTATTGATAGAATTTTAATTGTCTTCATAGGTGTGATATTAAATGGTTTGATTATGCGAATTCGTTTTGTAATTCAGGTGCGGCAGGGAAATCAACCGGAACCTGAGTGGCATTATGAATGAAGTTGGTAAAGCTGACAGCATTTACAACGGCAATAAGATCTACCAATGTCTTATTGTCAAAACCTTGTCTAAAGAAGGCCTCTTTAGATTCATTGCTTAAGCGGCCTTTTTCTCTGGCCAGCTCAATGGCGGTATTCACCAGCAGGTTTAGCTTCTGGTCTGCAATTTTCCCCAGACGTATGGCAATGGTTTCTTCTTCTGTGAACCCATTCATCTTGCCAATAGCCGTATGTGCAGCTGTACAATATTCACAGCCATTCTCCTGCGATACGGCCAGCTTAATGGCTTCGATCTCTTTCTTTGAAAAGCTTGAGCTACCAATTATGCCCGAATAGTTAAGGTAAGCCTCTAATACATCTGATGAATAAGCTATAGTGGCATAAAGGTTGGGTACCATGCCAAGATTTTTCTTTAATACATCAAAAATGTTTTGAGCTTTCTGATCGACTTGCTCGCGTGTTGGTACATTAATCTTTGTCATCGTATTTAATTTTTAATGGTTATTAAATGTTACAATGCAAAGATGTGACAGGTGGCAGGATGTAGTGTTAATGATTTTTCCTGCCGGCTTACCAATATTTCCTTTGTGGATGAAAAAGTGGCTTTTTCACCTCATTTTTTTCGATTTCAAGAAGTTTTAGGAAGGCTTCGTTGATGAACTAATAACTAATTCAGCTTGAAACTGAGATGGGCTTTCACCTGTTACTTTCTTAAACAGACGACTAAAATGTGCAGGTTCTTCAAAGCCGAGTTCGAAGGTGATTTCCTTGATGGTTTTATCGGTGTAGAATAATAACCTTTTGGCTTCTAAAAT
>JAKSBD010000138.1 GCA_022361295.1 Bacteroidales bacterium | reverse complement strand
CCGGGTATTTTTCATCCAGTGAATTGTAAGGATTACTAAATGAATACTCAAACACTTTGTTTAAGGTACCAGTTGTCATCTCAAATAATGCAACCTTCTGGGGTAAAGCAAACCAATAGGCATTAAATCCAGATTTTATAACCGCACTGGCACTGGCATATTCTTTTATTTGCTCTTCTATTTTGGTATAACGTACAACTGTATCACGTAACTCATCATAAGTAAACAATCCATCGTTAGTCGTAAAAATAATCCGTCCATCCAGCTTCGAAACTTTGTTGCCCGCGTTTTGTGGCATACCTTTATTTACACCATAACGTTCTTTTATGAGTGGTTTATTAATATCTGTGATCTTAACCTTAAATACTTCTTTACGACGGGTATGAGAGACCCATATATTATTATCCTGATCAATTTCCATATTACGGGATGGTTCAAAAAAACCTTTCAATATGCTGGTAAGTCTGACATCGTTTTTATCCTGATTAAACAAAACGAGCGATGTATGTGAATTTTGAATCAAATACTCCTGCTCATTTAAATGAATCGTTGCAAAGCTTTGTCCACCTCCAATATCTGATAATTGTGTAATCTTATCAGCTTGTATTTTAAATGTTCCGCTACTATGACTGCATAACAAATTATTATTGACAGTTTTTAGTGTCCAAACCTGTCCTTTGAGCTCTTCTATAATATTAAAATCTGAGGGTTTTAAGTCGCTTGGTTCGACATTATCAATCGCATGATAATAAACCCCCTGGTTTGTACCGACGTAAAGGTTATTCTGATATATAGCCGCAGTATGCACAACACCCCAGTCAGCCTTTCGATTTGTAATATGATGAACCGGCCGATTAAACTCAACACATGAAATACCTTTATTTAATGCAATCCATAGTCTTTTTTGCCTGTCACACTTCAAACCCAGAATGGTGTTACTTTCAAGGCCGTTACTGGCATGTAAATGCTCAACAACCTTCCCTTCAGGATTAATTTTTAAAACACCATTGTCAAGTGTGCCTATATAATAATAGTAACCATCAAAGGCACCTGTATTTATGTTAAAATTTTTAAGTAGCTCCTGAGCTTCACACTGCCATTCTTTCAATTCTTGTTGGCCATCCCATACGAATAATCCTTTCTTTCCTGAACCCAAAAGAAACTTATCAGGTCCAAATGGCAAAAACACCCTGGTATATGCTCTGTTCAGGACATTGCTTTCTACTACTTCTTTAAAATCATCATTAATGTATTCAATTATATTGCCACGCGTTTTCTGAGTGAGTATCCTGTCGCGTACCTTAGTCAGAAAAATAATGCCACTGCCTATTTCCTTAACTCGTATAGTGTTATTCTGATATACATATAGTGTGTTGAATGCCTGAAAAATTATTTCTCCCTGATGCCCCTCAATAATTTTCCAAATCATATCATTATGCAATTTTTGCTGCGATATATCATTCGACAAAGAAATATACCTGAGTTTTCCGCGCTCGTTATTTTCCCAATAGCCAAATTCCTCAAATGAACCTGTATAGATTCGTTTTTCTGAAACAAATACTGAACGTATACTGCCCTTACCGGGTGTTTTATATAACTCCCATAGATTGCCATCGAATCGCAACAGGCCCGCCTCATTACCAATATAAGCGATTCCTTTTTCATCAAAGTCAATCGCCCAGTTTTTACTAAAGCCGCCGTATGTATTTTTTAGGATATTAGTAATCTCATTGGCAGCCGTTAACAGCTGTGCACTGAAAAAGATGTAACAAAATACTATTATTAGACACCTGTTATTATGTATTTTAGTTCCCATGCAATTAAGGTAAAGCAGCAATATACAAAATCATTCAAAACAGCGTTTCACCAGAGATTAAAAACTAATCATAAACTCAGACAAGTTGCTTTCTGCAGGTAAATCAAGTTTTTTTCTTAATCTATATCGGTGTACTTCAACACTCCGTTCCGAAATGTCTAAGAGTGGTGCTATTTCACGGCTCGACAAATTCATTTTCAAATAAGCACACAACCTTAAATCACGTGGCGTTAATTGAGGATAGATTCCTTTTAAGCGCGATACAAAGTTATTGTTGGCTCTATCAAAATGCTGTTCAAATAAGGCCCAGTCATCTTCTGTATGAATATTGGAGTCGATGAGTTCTATGAGCTTTTTATAGTATTTATCAGGATAGCGAATTCCTAACTTTTCCTTTTGGGCGCCCAGTTCTTTTTTTATATTACTCAAAACTTCCTTATTTCTAATAGCGTTTAATGCACCGGTAGCAATATGGTTGTTTTGTTGAATGACTTCATCTTCAAGCTGACTCCTTATATCTTTTAGTTCTAATAACTCCCTATTGCTCTTTACATTATCCTCTTCCTGTGGCACCTCTTTCAGGTAATGTTTCAGGTTTCGTTTAAAACGCAAAACTAATAAGCTCATTAAAATAAGAACACCGATAGCCCAAAGTATGATGAATCCGGCAGATAAAAACCATGGTTTAATAACGCTTAATTCAATGTTCTTTGCAAAGGCTGGTTGCCCCCATTGATCAAATGCCTGAATACGCAGCTTACATGTTTCAAAAGAACTATCTATCACAAATTTGTTATTATACCCATGTTTTACATAGCTGTCTTTTTCCGAAATCAGCTCGAGGCGATACTCTATCTGTTTACCCGGAGAAGCGAGCGACACAGCAGTAACTTCCAAATCCTTAAAGTCATAAGGAAGATTCACCTTTCCACCTTCAGGATTAACAATTGTAACAGTTCTATCTCCTGTTTTGTAATGTAATGTTACATTAACTTTAAATTCCTTTTTATTTTTCCTTGCATACAGATTATCTGCCGAATCATGGAGTATCATACCAACACCATTCTCCATACCAATAAAGGTCCCTATTGAGTCAATACTAATTATATTTTCGAAATCCTCAACCAGTCCCATGTGTGGTTCTGAAAAACGATATTGTAATTGTTTTGTTGCTTTACCCTCCGATACTTTAAAAAGAGCAAGATGATTGTTTCGAATTAACCAATAATGATCACCATCTTGTTCAATAATTTTATGAGCATTACTAAATTCTCCCAATTGATCATTCAGCTGATTATACTCAACGATCGAATCCTTTAAACCATCATAGGTAAATATACCATCAGAACTGGTAATAATGATACGATTTTTAAATTCATATACTTCACTTTTCATGTCCTGAGGCAGACCATTTCGTGCATCATAAACATTATAGCTATAAGCATCTTTCAGGTTTTGTTGCAATCGAATATTGTATAATTCACTTTTTCGGTCATGCTGAAGCCATAATTGATTTTTGTGATCAACAGCTACCGCCATCGTTGGTTCAGAGAAGCCTTCAACGATAGCCCTAAAACGCCATGAGCCATCTTTACCCTGATCAAGTACAACGAGGTTCGTATAGCTGTTCATAATCAAATATTCCTTTCCCTGTACCTTGAGCTTTTGAAAACTCCTTCCTCCTGCATGGTTTGATATCTTTTTAACATGCTCTTTATTAATGATGAAAGTTCCCCGATTATGTCCACAAAGCAGATAGTCATCCACAACTTTTAACGACCATGCCAAACCTTTTAGATCGGGCAATAACTTAAATTCATCAAAGGATAACAATTGTTCTCCCCCTGCCATTGCTTTACACCAGACACCTTTATTGGAAGCGATATAAAATTGTCCTTTATGGTAAGCTACCGAGTG
>JAKSBD010000140.1 GCA_022361295.1 Bacteroidales bacterium | reverse complement strand
ATACATTTTTTGGTGTGTTGGAAGTAGAAGTTCCGAGTAACTGGCTTCAATCAAGTAACACAATTAGCATACAGTTTCCCGATGCAGGTGGACATGTATCGAGTGTATCTATGCAGGTGTATGACTTTAGCCGAAAGGTAAACCGAAGTAATCGTTATGTGGGCCTGCCACCTCTATCAGCATCCGTTTATAGCTTGATACCCAATCCTGCGAAGGATTATCTGCATCTGAAAACAAAGGGGACACCCAATAATAGTACTTTTCAGCTTTTTGATTTGAGTGGAAGGATTGTGTTGGATGTGGAAGTATTAAGTGAAAAACAACGCGTTTCGGTATCGCATCTAAAACGTGGTTTTTATATAGCAGTAATAAATGATGGTGGTAATAGATTCAGTCAAAAACTTGTGGTAGAATAGAAACTCATTATGTATTTTGTCAACATTCATACGAAGTGGATATCGCATATTCTGTTGCTTCTTAAAGCAATGTTACTGGTAGTTGCATGTAACAACGGTGATAGTTTTGACAGAGAAATAGCCTTTGCAAATGGTTGGGAAGTTATATCAGCATCTCCCTCGAGTAATACTGTTTTATTATCAAAAAAATTTGATTTACAGTTTGATAATGATAAGATATACCTTTTGCAAATAGATAAAAGCAATAGAGTATCTTCCTTAAATTTGAATAACCACAAAGTGATAATGGGTTTATATCCCGATGGGACGCAATACTTTAATATGACCCCTTTTCTCAACGATGGAGGAATATCGAATGAGCTACAAATGTCACTTTATTCAGGGTGGAGTAATAATGAAGCAATAAGCGAACTAACTGATGGTATTGATTTGGTTTGTGTTAACAAGCTGTATATGCCTGGTATGATGTATAAATCTAAATCGTTGTTGACCAATAAACGGATTGATATTATCGTTAGAAATAGCTTTGATACAGAACGACAGGCAGTACTTAAATACTCCTATTTTAATAGGAATAAGACTATAGAAATTTTTACAACTCCTGTTTTTATATCAGCCAATTCAGAAAATCTGTATCAACATACTATTGAAGAAGAAATAGCCGACCTAACGGCGATTGAATGTGAACTATACACACAAGGTGTTTTAATGGATCGGCATAAGGTCATAATCAAGCCGTGAAAGCAGTTTTTATCGCATATGAAACGACCATGTAAATTCAATTATTGATTTTACACACAGGAGATTGATTGAATTTATTTGAGAGTTCCATGTGACCATTGAAAAATAAATTTAATCATATGAAAGGAGAAATTTTTTAAAAAATACAGTTAATGGAATAGTAGGTGCCAGCGTAATTCCAATAGCTAGCTCTTCATGTCAGAGGGCAAAAATGATTACCCCAAATGAAAATTCAGAACCAAAGTATCCCAACCAATGGAATCAAATGGGAACTGGTTTTAAAACTCGACCTGATCGTTGTAAAACAATTCGTTATGATGTGGCGGTTATTGGCGGAGGTGCAGCAGGGATGTGTGCTGCAATTGCTGCTGCACGCAATGGTGCTAAAGTGGTGTTGGTTCAGGATAGGCCAGTACTTGGCGGGAACTCTTCAAGCGAAATTCGAGTGCATTTAAATGGTGTTAATCACCTGAAAAATGGATTGCCAGAGCGAGAGACCGGTATCATAGAAGAGATATTATTACACAATCGCTTTCATAATCCTCAAGATTCATATCCTGTTTGGGATCACATATTGTATGATTTTATCACTCGAGAAAAAAAACTTGATTTAAAACTCAATACGAATGCAATGCGTGCCATTATGAATGGTGATAAGATAGAATCTGCCTTTTGTTATCAGTCAACCACTGAAATGGAATACACAATTAAGGCAAATTTGTTTATTGATTGTTCTGGAGATGGATTACTGGCTGCAACAGCTGGCGCATTCTATCGAACAGGCCGTGAAGCGGCATCAGAGTTTAATGAAAAATATGCTCCCAAGGAAGCAGACGGTTGGCAAATGGGTTCAACCGTATTGCTGGGCTCTAAAGATATGGGGCGACCAATGCCCTTTATTCCACCTCATTTCACCATCAAATATGATCCTGAAAAATCGCATAAAGGTCGTAATCTTATTCCTTTCGATCTTGGTTTTTGGTGGGTCGAATTAGGTAGCGAGGATGATATAATTGGAGAATATGAAGATACAAAGCATCGCCTGATGGGGTATGCCTACGGTGTTTGGGATTACTTGAAGAATTCAGGTAAATTTCCAGAAACCGAGAACTATGCGCTCGATTGGGTGTCATCATTACCCGGAAAGCGAGAGTCTCGTCGTTTCATAGGCGATTATATTTTGAGCGAGCCAGATTTGTTAGGAAATAAGCAGTTTGCTGATGCTGTAGCATACGGTGGGTGGTCATTGGACGAACATAATCCGGGAGGCATGGACAATTTAAGTGAGCCACCAAGTTATTTTCATGAAGAGTTTGAAGAGCCTTATCAGATACCATTCCGAAGTTTATACTCTAAAAATGTGCCTAACCTGCTATTCGCAGGTCGTAATATTAGTCAAACACATATGGCGCTTTCATCAACAAGAATTATGGCCACTTGTGCCTTAGAAGGCCAGGCTGTTGGAACAGCAGCTGCATTATGTTTTAAAAGAAATATCACTCCTCGTGAATTAGGTCAGAAATATATTAATGAACTTCAGGAGCAACTGCTTCGTGATGATGTTTTTATCCCCAATAGGGTAGCGAATGATTCAAACGATTTGGTAGGTAAAGCTGCTCTAATTATGGCATCAAGCACTTCATCAGGTAATGCGCAATTCTTAAGCGATGGCATGTCGCGAGATTATAATGGCAAGGTGCATCATTGGCAATCAGATGGCTTGCCTGCTATGGTATCTGTTGAATGGGAAAATAATGTAGAAATTTCTAAGGTTGAAGTGAAATGCGATACTAACGTTAAGCGAAATATTATGCTTCGTCGCGATAGCTTGGAAAACGAAATTTATACAACCCAGATACCTCCTGAACTAATAAAATCAATGGATGTTGAGGCTAGAGTGCAAGGGGAATGGACAAAGATTGGTAGCATTGATGATAATCGAACACGACGGGTTAAGTTTACTTGTGATAAGGTTGTTGCAACTGCCATTCGAATAAACGTTAAGGAAACCTATGGTTTCCAGCATGCTAAACTTTTCGAAGTTAGATGTTATAGCTAATATGGTTATCAAATAAGCCCCATTGGTTATCATCTACACCAAATCATCATTCACCCCTGTATTTGGCATTTTTCACAACCCT
>JAKSBD010000734.1 GCA_022361295.1 Bacteroidales bacterium | reverse complement strand
CCCGGGTTATCCTGAAATCTCCTGGTAAAATAGTAAGGACGATCTTCTTTATCTTCACCAACAACCGTCTCCAGTTCTGCTTCAATAAACATGTTTAAACCTCTTATATCAGAACTCTCAAAAAGGTTTAACAAATCTCCCGAAGCCACATATGCCTCATAATCAGTAGGTGATCGATAGGCAAAATCATCAGATACTGAATTGGATGTGGCCAGCTCACCTTCATTGTTATAAGGAATGCTCAACTCAAAAAGCACTTCACTAATACTGGCATTGGGTTCTTCCCATTCTGCCACATAATCTTCATTCAGCATAATATCAATCCCTGAGGTGGTTATCACCTCGGTAGCTATGTCATAGGCCTGTTGCCACTTGTTGGCATATAAAGCGGCGCGTGCCCACAGAGCTTTTGTATTTATGGCAGTGAGCAAGGTATGATCTTCCCCTCTCAGGGTATTACTTCCGGTAAATTGTGCAATGGCTGTGTTGTAATCTTCCAGAACATACTCATAACATTGCTTAACCGTTTCGCGCGCAGGATAATCAACTCCCACCGTTTGGGTCCTTGTGTTATAAATAATACCCGGATGGGCAGCATTAGCAGTGTATGAATAATTTTGAGCATAATGACGAAGCAAAGTAAAGTGACACAGTCCCCTCATGCTATAACATTCTGCTTTAATCTGTTGCTTTTGCTCTTCGCTAGCATCAATAAGGGCATCAACATTTTCTATTAGCATGTTACACCCGTTAATGATGTCATAGCATTCTTCGTAAATGGCATCCATATCACTATCCTCTTTGTTGTCAGAGAAGGAGTAAACATTTTCGATGCGTGTAGGTGCTTTAATAATTCCTTTTGAAGAGGCAATAAGGCTGGGTGAGAATGAAATATTACCACCACAGGCATCAGCATAAACTGCATTGACCTCGTTCATCATTAATTTTGAGAGCATTTGATAGTTCCCACTTAATGCTTCTCTTACACCTTTATATCTGCTTAATTGTTCAGTTATCGAT
>JAKSBD010000714.1 GCA_022361295.1 Bacteroidales bacterium | reverse complement strand
CTTTCCTCAAATTCAAGATCGGAATGTGGATTCAAACCGCCTGCCTGATTTTCAGTAAAAAACATTGGAGATGCCATTTTACCAATATCGTGGTACATGGCCCCTGCTCTAACCAAAGCCGGATTGGCATTTAATTTATAGGCCACTTCCTGAGCTAAATTACCAACCTGGATACTGTGCTGGAAGGTTCCGGGGGTTGCTTCTGCCATCTCGCGTAAAATAGGATGGTTGGTATCGGCCAGTTCAATCAGTGTAACATCTGATAAGAAGCCAAATAGTTTTTCGAATATCCAGATAAGCGGATAAACCATTAAAAGCATAACACCATTAGTAGCGAAATATAGATACATAAAAGCATTGACGTTTGCTAAAGTTCCTTCTTGCCATAAAACCAATGCAGTATAAATTAGTGCATAAGTCAGTATGATGAACATAGCAGCTCTGACAATGTGACTACGGCGGGTCATTCTAAATAAACTGAACATGGCTACCAGTCCTACAGGAATCTGGATGAATACAAATTGAAAACTATTTTGTGCAAAGAAGGCACAAACTAAGATGGTGATGACATGCATAAAAAAGGCCAGTCGACTATCAAGGAATGTGCGTATTATAATGGGAAGTATAGCAAAAGGTATAATGTAAAAGGGGAAATGGATAAAGAACTGGTTTAAACTGGCAAATCCAATCATTAAAAGCGTAATCAACAATATAAAACTAATGGAGCTGATTGACTTATAAACATCGTGTCTGAAATAGTACAGAAATAAATAGATAGCTGTAAAAAGAAAAGCGATTAGCAGAAACTGACCAGCTAATATAAAGTAGTAATCCGTTTCAGAAGCAATATTTGCCTCATACTTTCTTCGTAGCGAATCAATCACTTTTTCGGTTTCAAGAGTAACAATCTCACCCTGGTCAATAATACGCTGTCCAGCCAGAACCCGGCCGGAAGTGAGGGAGATATTCTTTTTCAACTCAGCCAGCTCGGCATTACTTCTTTGCTCGTTGAAAACGATGTTGGCTTCAATGTATTTATTTAATTGAAGGGCATCAATAAACTGAGATGTTAGCGTTATTATAGCGTCATCAGTAATTGAAAGGTCTGCAACAATATTGTTAACGAGCTTTTTATAGGCACTGGTGCGTTGTTCAAGCTCTGCTAACTCGTACGGTTCAACAAATGCGCCCTTGATAAGCATCAATTCAAAACTTGGAGGAGCATCAATGTTTTCTTCAGGTAGCATGATAATGCCTTTGGCATATATTTTATCCAGGTTTTTAGCGATTATATCTTTTATCAGTGCAAAATATGATGTGTCGGCAGCATAATTACTGCTAAGAGACTGAAAATTCGATTTGTTTTTATCAATAAACTGATCGAAATCTGCAGTGAATCGCTGTTTAATATTAGTGGCCAGTAATGTATCCATCTCAAAGTATGGACGATGGTTTTTACTGGAAGCATTAATCTCGTTGTTAAGTTCTGATTGGGTTTTATATATTGGAAAATCAAATGGAGCAATCAGCGCCTGGTGCTTCCAGGGGGTGCCATTTTGGTATTCATAAGCGAATTTTCCCGTTTTAGGCAATAGGTATGTTATAATGGCAATGCTTGTTAAGAAAAGTAATATCCTTGCAATCGGTTTATAAAACTTACTTTTAAATCGTGAAAAGTGTTCAAGCATAATTCTGATTTTTATTAATGGCATGATTAATATGACCAAAGATAGTTAAAGCTAAGTTTTTTTAACCTTATTTTGTCAGCGATAGTTATTGTCACTATCATATAGCTTATATCAATAGATATTCAACACATGGAGAAGTCGATATGTACATATGGTTTTATACCAGTACGGGGAGAAGCTGCAGAAGGCGCAGAAATGGTAACACAGCTACTGTTCGGAGAAACCTTTGATATTATTGAGAAACAAGAAAAATGGTGCCATATACGGGCTCATCACGATCAATATGAAGGTTGGATAAACACTAAGCTTGTTGTTTCCTTAATGGATAAGGAAGTTGAAAATTGGATTAAGGCAGAGAAATGGATTGTTCCTGCTCCTTTTATTAAAGTTGTTTCAGAACCTGATAAAACGACACATCTGCTTTCAGGAGGAAGCACAATTTATTTTAACGAAGCCGATCGAAATTCTTTTAGGATTGGCAATAAGGAGTATTATTTATCTGGCAATTATAGTTCTGCAAAACCAGCAGGCTCTATAGCCGACAATGCAACGGCTTTTATTAATGCACCTTACCTATGGGGAGGTCGCAGCTTTTACGGTATAGATTGTTCAGGGCTGACTCAAAATGTATATAAGATAGCTGGTTTTCAGTTGCCAAGAGATGCCTCGCAGCAGGTGGAATTGGGTGATATTGTCAATTTTGTAGAAGAAGCAACTCTTGGGGATTTAGCATTTTTTGATAATGAAGAGGGGCAGATTACCCATGTTGGCTTATGCTTAGGAAAGGGTGAAATTATTCATGCTTCAGGACGCGTACGCATTGATAAACTGGACCATCAGGGTATTTTCGATGAAGAGACCAAGTCATATAGTCATAAACTTCGTGTTATAAAACGAGTATTGTAATGGGGTATACCTATGAATATCCACGCCCGGCAGTTACCACTGACGTGATTTTATTAGCGATGGAACCCGATCCACAGGTTTTATTGATTAAGAGAGCTAATGAACCTTTCAAAGATTCCTGGGCATTGCCAGGTGGTTTTGTTGATATGGATGAAGATTTGCCAGTAGCGGCCTTACGTGAGTTGCATGAAGAAACAGGTATAAGTGGTGTTAGTATACAACAATTTAAGACCTATGGAGCTGTCAATCGTGATCCGCGCCACCGAACCATATCTATCGTTTACACATCCGTGATTGGAGCGCCTCTTAAAGCCGTGGGTATGGATGATGCTGCAGAGGCCAGGTGGTTTAAGGTAAGTGAGCTTCCGCCATTAGCATTTGATCATCAGTTAATAATGGAGGAAGCTATCCTGTCATTTCAGAAGGATGGAATCCTTTAATATATCATAGGTTTCGGGACCTTTGCTGAAAAGTAAGTCAATCACACTTAAGTTTGGAATAAAAGGGTATTTTTCAGAAAACACCTGACGGTACTCAAGGCACTGGTACATCTCGTCATCTTCGGGTTTAGACTTTGGATGAATCAAGCGGCGTATATCGTCATTGTCATCATTCAGATGAAGGTATTCGTCTGTTAATTTTATCTCCATATCTAATTCCAGCTCATCAAGGATAACCTGGAATAAGCCCATATTAAAATCAATAAGGTACTTATACTGTTTCTCGTAGAAAGGTGCAAAATCATCGGCATAATATTCAAAGAATGGAGAGCTGTTATAGGCTGATACAATTGAACGCCAATGTTGCTTTTGCCAATCTGTATCGTAACTTATTTGCGTGTTTTTAAGGCTTACTTTTTCGTTCTTCACATTTACAACTGGCACCGCAAGGCTCAAGGGGCCGTTTGCTCCCGTAATTGAACATCGGTTACTGTATGTCTTACGTTGATAATTAGCATGCTGTTCAATAGTTACCTTTGAACTATTAACGACATAAGCAAATAAATGGATAGGACCTAAATATGTTAATGGAATCGTTTTATTCTGAAACATTTGCTTCACTTGGTTCTTCTGTTTCTTCCATGACTGATCCTTGTTTCTTCTTCATTTTCGACTTGATGAAGAAGTAGGAAGAGCCGGCAATAACTCCGGATAGGAAGACAATGATTAATAAGATGGCCAGCGAGATTTCTATCTGGCTAAATAAAATGTTAACGTCTACAGGTTCGGCATTCAAAACTGAGAAAATCACTAAAACCGCAGATAATATCAGCAATACCCAAAATGATTTTTTCATTGCTTGTTGGTTAAAAGTTAATATCTCTGCAAGATAACTATTTTATCGTGTATAGACTTAGTAACCTGTGTTCGACATTGAATTTCGAATTCAGGCAGTACTGAATGTGGTTTATAATTTTTCAACACGGCCAATGATATGATTCTCCGGTACAAATCCCCAGTACCTGCTGTCAAATGAATGTTTTTTATTATCACCGCTGGCCCAATAATAATTTAGCTTAAATGTGTATTCGCTTACTTTTTTATTGTTAATGAATATCTGCCCATCAACAACAGCGAGGCTATTTTCTTCGTATGCCTCAATAATGCGCTTGTACAGAGGCAGGTTTGTAAGTGTTAAACGAACTGTTTTTCCTTTGGTAGGCATAATAACAGGCCCCAGCCACGAAGCATTCCATAAGTAATTTGCTTTGAAAGGAAATACATTTGTGTTTGGCATGTTCAATATTTCTTCAACCCTGCTAAGGTGCTCGCTCCAGTTACGTTCATGCACAATGGATGATTGAATTTCAATAAGCTGCGAACCATTCTCGCGATAGCTTGTAGCTGCTGATTTAATCATTTGATCTACCTCATTTGACGGGGCATTATCTTTTACCTTATAGCGGGCAATGGTTAGATTATTGAAGGCGCAGGGCACATTGTTAACGAAATAGTCACCATCGATAATACTAAGTGTATCTCCAGGCAGGGCAATTAAGCGTTTAATATATACCTGACGACGGGTAACCCTGTTGGCCTTAACTTTTCCGTCAAGTAAAGGATTGTAGTTATGGGTTGTTTCAAACTGTCGTTTAATAAAATGGTAGTCCTCTCCTGTGAAATCAACAAAGCTGGTATCTCCTTCGGGAAAGAAAAAGGCTATAATATCACCGCTTTTCATCTCGCTATAACCATTTAAGCGTCTGTAATCGTCGGTTTTATTAGGGTGAATAGCCGGACCATAGGCCAGTTTATTAATGACTATTAATTCGTTGTTGTAGAAAGCAGGCAGCATACTACTGGCTTTAATGGTATAGAAGCTTAAAATGTAGCTGTTGACAAACCAAAGCATAATAAGCGCTAACACCACTGCTAGAACCCACTCACTAATCTTATTGATAATGGGCGAAACTTTCTGTTGAGCTTTGAGAATAAACCCGAATAACGAGGCCTTCCAGAAGAGCAAACAAGTTAACAGAAGTATACAACACAGTGCCCAGCTTTGACTCCATATTACAAGGAGTAAAAGAGCAATGACAACAATATATTTAAGTATTGACTTGATCATTTAATAAAAAAAGGAAGCTCTTTGTTGAGCTTCCTAAAATTATCTATTTATGAACAATTTTAAAAAATCTGTCCCAACGAATACTTGCCGGGAAGCCTTTATCTTTATCTAATGATAACCAAACCAGAATTGGTTTTCCAACAATATGATCTTCCGGTACAAAGCCCCAGTATCTGGAGTCGGCAGACTTGTGGCGATTATCACCTAACATGAAGTAATAATTCATCTTAAAGGTGTAGCTGTTGGCCAGTTCACCGTTAATATATATCTGATTATTCTTTACCTCCAGTGTATTGCCTTCATATGCTGTAATGATACGCTCATAAATAACCAGGTTATTCATATTCAGGTCAACAGAAGTACCTGCTTCAGGCATTTTTAATGGGCCAAAGTTATCGCGTGTCCAGTTATATGAGCTGCTGAAAGGGAAAGCCTGGAAACCGGTTCCGTCGGGTAATTCCTCTTCAATTTCAATGCTCTTAATGAATGACATGGCTTTAATCTTGGTAACCATTTCTTCAGTCAGTGGCAAATAGTAGTTAGGAGGAATGCCACTCTGGTCAGCTTTAGCTATACCCAAACGCTCATAAAAACGATCGTTGAGAACAGTACCATCAGTCACGATATTGTAGTTGTGCTGAATATCTTTCGGATTTTCAACAGCCTCTCCATTAATGTATATTTGGTTGCTCCTGATTTCAAATACATCACCAGGGATAGCAACACATCGTTTTACGTAATTGTCACGGCGGTCAACCGGACGATACAATACATCACCAAAGGTGTTTGGATCACCGGCAATAACTTCACGTCCAATATTCATAAGGTAATGGTTGCGTTGCCAGTCAGAAGTAAAGGGCTGCTTTGGTAGAAGTTCGTTGTTACGCATTATTTGCGATTTACCAAGCTCCATTGTCAGGTTGTAGTAATCCGGATTGGTTTGCCTGAAAGGCACAGTATCTCCAGCCGGGAAATTAAACACCACAATATCATCACGTTTTACATCGCCAAATCCTTTCAATCGTTTATAATCCCAATGTGGCCAATCGGTGTACGACTTACTGTTGGTAATAGGAAAGGTATTTTGAACCAAAGGAAATGCAATTGGTGTATTGGGCATGCGAGGTCCGTAGCTAACCTTACTTACAAACAAATGATCGCCCACTAACAATGATTTCTCCAACGAACTGGTTGGTATCTTATAATTCTGGAATAAGAAAATATTGATCATGTACACCGCAAACAGTGCGAAAATAAGTGCATCGGCCCATTCAATAAATGCACTTGGCTTTTTACCGTCTTTTGTTTTTTTCCAAAAGTCCCAGGGGATTTTTTTAGTAATGTAGGTATCAAATACTAATGGGTACAATAAAAGTAACCAGAAGTTACCTACCCATATAACCCACAATAGAAATACGACGCTTGCAATACCAAGCTTGATCCATCTGAATAAAGGAATATTCTGCATTAGAGTTTATTTTAGGTTAGAAGTTTAATAAGTCATTCATTGTAAGGAAGCCTGAGTTTTTAGCAGCAAATTCAGCAGCCAAAACAGCACCCAATGCAAAACCTTTTCGCGACTTGGCACTGTGATGAATAATTATTTCATCAACCGATGATTCGTATTTGATGGTATGAATTCCCGGTACCTGTCCTTCGCGAATGGCTTTAATGGCAATGTCAGAATGGCTCTCTTCAGCATCCAGTTTCCAGTCTTTTTTATTGTCGATATTTTCAATCAGACCTTCAGCCAAAGTAATAGCAGTACCACTTGGTGCATCAAGCTTTTGAGTGTGATGTACCTCTTCCATAGATACATTGTACTCGTTCATCTTGTTCATGATGCGCGCCAACTGTTTATTGAGTTCAAAGAAAATATTAACGCCAAGGCTGAAGTTTGAAGCATAAAAGAAGGTTTGCTTATCATTTTTACAGCGCTCCTCAATATCAGATAATTTATCTAACCATCCTGTTGTGCCTGATACAACAGGAACATTGGCTTCAAAGCATTTTAAATAATTATCATAAGCAGCCTCAGGGCGTGTAAATTCAATGGCCACATCAGCCGACTTAAATCCATCGTCGGTAAATGAGTCTTTGCTCGATACATCTATTTTGCTGACTATCTCGTGTCCGCGGTCAAGTGCAATTTTCTCAATCTCCTGACCCATTTTTCCGTAACCGATAAGTGCTATTTTCATATGTTTATATTTTCTTGCTTTGCCATATGGAACTCGCCAAATTTGAATCTTTCCCTGAGTGAGACGTTACTCTCATGGCTCGTTTCATTTTCTAAATCTTTTCAATACTAATTGTTTGTAAAAATCTTCACGCTCTTGTTTCAATTGTTTAAACGTGAAGAACTGATGCCTGTTTTGTTTGAAAAACAACAGGTGAACAAACTGTTCGAGCAAAGATAAAAAATATGTAAGTAAGTTAGCCGAATAATAGTTTTTAAGCAGAGGATTGACCATACTTTAACTAATCTTTAACCAAATGTACAATTGTGACAGAAGTATTTGTGTTGCTGCTTTGTTATAGAGATCAACAGAATATTTAAGTCGCACATTGAAATAAAATTGGTATAACATCAACCGGTTTTAAGTATAGAAGTTGTTTAAAGTTATATTGAAAATCTGCGAGTAACATCTTGATTCCATTGGTTTCTGCTAATTTTTATTTCGTAGCTTAGACTACGCAACTAAACTTTGAGCCTTGCCACTGAAAATCAATACGTCACTATCGAAATCCCTCTACAACATTTAATAACTTCATAGAAAGGATTGTTAAAAGCTTTCCTTATCGAACTATAATTATTCAACAATTCTAACGTTTATTAATTCAACAGGCATCGTTAAATTTTTATCTTTGCCACTGCCTGATACACATAAAAATAAAAGAATGAAGCAGTTATTATTGACTTTAACAATTGTTGGATGGTGCGTAAGCACTACACTTACGGCACAATCGTATCGTAAAAACACAACACCTGAATACATTGATCAATACAAGGATTTGGCCGTTAAGGAAATGAAGCGTGTTGGCATTCCGGCCAGTATAACAATGGCTCAGGCAATTCTTGAATCGGGCAATGGTAACAGTACACTCGCACGAAAATCCAATAATCATTTTGGTATTAAATGTCACAGCGACTGGAAAGGTAAACGTGTGTATCATGATGATGACGCTAAAGGAGAGTGCTTCAGGAAATATAAAACCGTTTATGAATCGTACATTGATCATTCGGAGTTTTTAACGAATAAAAAGCGTTATGCGAGTTTATTCGAATTGAAGATAACAGACTATAAAGGCTGGTCAAAAGGGTTAAAGAAAGCAGGTTATGCCACTGATCCCAAATACGCCCATCGTCTGATTGATATTATTGAGAAGAATAAGCTTTACCTGCTGGATGAGAATAAATACTGGAAGAAACCGGCATCGACAGGCGGAGATGATAATTTTGTAATTACAACCTATAATACACACGTGGTAGACTTTAATAATGGTGTTAAGTACATCAGTGTTGAAGAAGGTGATTCGTTTGAATCGGTATCGGAAGAGTTTGGATTACGCCCATGGGAATTATATCACTATAACGATTTGCCTAAGTCGGCTGATATGCAGGATTACCGTTATATTTATATTCAGGGTAAAAAAGGTAAGGCACATAAAAAGCACGAATATCACGTGGTTAAAGAAGGTGAGGATTTACATTATATCTCACAGAAGTATGGTGTGAAAATGACTAAGCTACGCAAGTTTAATCGCCTTCGCGATAATGAAAAAGTGAAAGCAGGTGATAAACTGAACCTGAGACGAAAGAAAAGATAAGCCAAATAAATGCATAAAAAAGCGGGTGTCTGAATTTCAGACACCCGCTTTTTTATGCTGTAATTATTGAAGTTGTTTCAGTTTAAAACATGTACATGGTTTTATAAAATACCTTCAATCTGTTCGGTGTCAAAGCCACGAAGTAATTCTTCGATGGTCATGCGCTTCTTACCTGCCAATTGTAATTGTGTAATGTTTAATATACCATTTCCTGTACCAATGCTTAAGTAGGTTTTGTTGTCTGAATCAAACTGCCCGGCCTTCAATTCCTTGCCGTCATTTTTTTCAGCAAAGAATACCTTACAACTGATCTGCTTGCCGTTTTTCATGCTAAACTCAGTCCAGGCTGTCGGATAAGGTGATAGGCCGCGTATATGATTACGAATAGATTCAGCATCTTTCTGCCAGTCAATACGGCAATCATCCTTAAAGATCTTAGGGGCGTGTCTCAGCTCATCTTTATCGTTACTTTGTGGTAAGGCATCAGCAGCATCTTCTTCAATTGCTTTTACTGTTTTTACCACTAGTCCTGCGCCCAGCATCATCATTTTATCATGAACAGTTCCCGCTGTATCATCATCATTGATGGGCATTCTCTCCTGGAAGATAATGTTACCCGTATCAATTTCATGCTTTAAGAAGAAAGTGGTTACCCCTGTTTCTTTATCACCATTGATAACAGCCCAGTTAATTGGTGCTGCCCCCCGGTAACGCGGCAACAAGGAGCCATGCAGGTTAAAAGAGCCCAGTGGCGGCATACTCCAAACCACTTCAGGCAACATCCTGAAGGCAACTATAATTTGTAAATCGGCTTGCAATGCTTTTAACTCCGAAAGAAATTCTTCATTCTTCAGTTTTTCAGGTTGCAGAACCGGAATATTAACCGATACTGCATATTCCTTAACCGGCGATTGCTTTAGCTTCTGTCCACGTCCGGCAGGACGATCCGGTGCTGTTACCACACCCACTATATTGTAATTGTTCTCAACCAGTGCTTTTAAACTCTCAACAGCAAAGTCGGGAGTTCCCATAAACACGATTCGTAAATCTTTATTAGCCATAGTATTATTTGCCTTATTCTTTTAATTCTCTGTTACCCTTAGTGTGAGGCGGAAAATAGGGGCAATGTTTGCATCCGTTGCCACAACAATAACCTCTTTCTTTCAGGTATTTTTCTGTCATTATTCTGAAGCCTCTCGGATCCATGTAGTAATCTACATTTTCTTCGAGCGGTGATGACATATAAAAATCGTCAAAATCCATTATTACTTTTTTGAATTGACAAATATAAAGCGAATTATGGATGATGGCATAACAAAAGGATCGCATCTTTAAATTCCCGATGAAATAAAGGTGCGATCCATTCTTAAATAACTAAGATTTGTAATTTATATCAATCCATGATTTCTCTTAAGTTAAAGTGCCATGGCTAAATTGTTTCATAAACTGAACACGCAGATAACCGGCAGGGTTGGCAGCATTTGATTGACTCAATGCCCCCTGGAAATCGGCAATCGTCTTATAATTATGCCTGTCCATCCACTTGTCAATTTCATAATTAAAGCGCTCAATGCTTTCAACACCATTTTTATAAAGCGTACTGGCCATTTGCACAACATTAGCACCTGCAAGTAACATTTTAAGAGCTGTTCTTGAATCATGTATCCCGGTTGTTGCTGCTATGTCACATTCAACTCTGTTTGATGTGATGGCTATCCAGCGCAACGGCATGGTATACTCATGTTCCTGGCTGAAAATGTGTGTCGGAATAACCTCAAGGTTATCAACATCAATGTCAGGTGAATAAAAGCGATTGAACAATGTCAAACCTGCAATACCTGATTTAGACAGACGTGTAATCATATCAGCCAGATTCGAAAAGTAGTGGCTTATTTTTATCGACACCGGAATATTGACTTCCTTTAAAACCGCTTTAATAATGTCAAAATATACCTGCTCATTGTCTTCACCCTTCCTGTCCGTATCAGATGGTAATGAGAAGATATTCAGCTCAAGGGCATCGGCACCGGCATCTTGTAATGTGCGAGCATACGATGGCCAGTTGTGGGAAGTAATACAGTTAATACTGGCAATAACCGGTATGTTAACTTCCTTTTTACAGTCGGTAACCAGCTTCAGATAATCACTCAATGTATTTTCAACATCAAATGTATCGTAATAATCCATTGTTTCAGGATATAGGTGGTTCTCTGAATGCAGGCGATGAAGGTCGCGCTCCATTTCTGTTACAATTTCTTCTTCAAAAAGAGATTTTAGTATCACTGCACCTGCACCGGCTTTTTCAATTTTCTTAATATCTTCTAAGGAGTTTGTCAATCCAGAGCTGGCTGCAACTATCGGACTTTTTAATTTTAGTCCCAGATAAGTAGTGGAAATGTCGGGCATAATTTTAGAATTTTTGTTGAAAAAAGGGATTTCTAAATAAAAATCTTCACAACTTTATGTTATTGAAGATCGATTGCCATGATAAAACAAATAAAGAATTCGTATTGTTGCGTAGGATTGATGTCAGGAACATCATTAGATGGTTTGGATATGGTTTTATGCCGGTTGGAGAACCATAATCATCAATGGAACTACCGTATTGAAAAAAGTGTGACAATTGACTATTCACCGGAATGGAAAAGGCAGTTAAAACAGTCGGTCGATCTATCAGGAAAGCAACTTTTATTGTTGCACCGTCGCTATGGCGAATGGCTGGGTGAGCGTGTAAAAGAGTTTTTGGCGAAGGAAACCGTGCAGCCCGATTTGGTTGCTTCGCATGGACATACCGTTTTTCATGAACCGGAAAACAACTTTAACTTTCAGCTGGGCGATGCTACTATGGTTGCTGCCAAAACAGGTATAACAACTGTGTCGGACTTTCGAAGCCTCGACATTTGCCTGAATGGGCAAGGAGCGCCATTGGTGCCAATAGGTGATCAGCTGTTATTTTCGGAATACGATGCCTGTGTAAATATTGGTGGATTTGTTAATGTGTCGTGCGATATTGACGGAATACGAAAAGCCTGGGATATTTGTCCTGCCAACTTTATAATCAACCGCCTGGTTGATACCATCGGTTTATCAATGGATAAGGATGGCGCATTGGGAGAGCAGGGGCATGTTATTCAACCCTTGCTTGACGAGCTAAATGCATTACCATATTATCAGCAGCAAGCGCCAAAATCTTTAGCGCAGGAGTGGGTTGATCATTCGTTCCGGCCCATTGTTGATAAGTTTACTGCTCATGCTCTGCCTGATGTTCTTAGAACCTGTTATGAGCATTTTGCCCTGGTGATATCTAAAGAATTAAACCGTTATATTAACATAGGAAAGGTGCTTTTTACGGGCGGCGGGGTTTATAATGTGTTTTTAATGAAATTAATAAAGCAGCATTGTGAGGCTGAGTTAGTTATTCCCGATAAGCAAATAGTGGATTATAAGGAAGCGTTGGTGTTTGCTTTTCTGGGTGTACTAAGACTAAGAGGAGAAGATAATTGTATAAAAACAGTAACTGGTGCAGATCAATCGAGCAGCGCCGGCATTGTTATTTAGAGTCTTTAAGAATCATCCTGGTTATTATCAGCCACACATCTTTTATGCATGAACTGTTTAGTGCCGGAAAAATTAGTGGAAAAAAAGAAACTGGTGGAGCCGCATGATCATTTTCAAACTTATCACTAATCACACCCATTAATGACCATATTACTTGACCGCAGAATTAAGTAATGGCTTCCACCAGCACCTCTTACTTAATGAAACACATCAATTATAAATATGTTTACAGATATTTACAATCAGGCATAAAAAAAAAGGAGAACAATGTCTCCTTTTTCTGATAACCAGTTAACTCTGATTATTTCTTATCGTACTTAAAGAACTCAAGGTTATGTCCCATTCGTTCTTTTTTAGTCTTCATGTAATTTTCATTATGTGGATTGGGATTAACCTCTATCGACACATTTTCAACCACCTCTAGTCCGTAACCTTCCAGGCCAATACGTTTGATTGGGTTATTGGATAATAAGCGCATTTTACCAACACCTAATTCACGAAGTATTTGTGCCCCTACACCATAGTCGCGTTCATCTTCATCAAAGCCAAGCTGTATATTGGCGTCAACTGTATCAAGACCTTCTTCCTGTAGTTTATAAGCGGCAATTTTATTCATGAGGCCAATTCCACGACCTTCCTGATTCATATAAACCAAAACGCCCTTGCCTTCTTTTTCAATCAGCTCCATTGCTTTCTGTAACTGCTCGCCGCACTCACATCTCAATGAACCAAAAATATCACCTGTGGCACATGACGAGTGTACGCGAACCAATACAGGTTCATCTTCAGCCCACTCACCTTTGATAAGAGCCATGTGCTCCAGACCGTTTGATTTTTGTTTAAACGGAATAAAGCGGAAGTCACCCTGTGCTGTAGGCAAATTAACTTCTACACCTTTAATGATCAGGCTTTCCTTTTGAAGTCGGTAAGCAATCAAATCCTTTATGGTGATGATTTTTAACTGGAACTTTTCAGCAATCTTAACCAATTGAGGCAGACGAGCCATTGTTCCGTCTTCATTTAATATTTCAACCAATACAGCTGCCGGTTGCAAACCTGCTAAGCGGGCTAAATCCACGCCTGCTTCGGTATGACCGGCACGGCGTAGTACACCTCTGTTTTTTGCCTTAAGCGGGAAGATATGTCCAGGACGACCTAACTCTTCAGGTTTAGTCTCAGGGTTTGTTAACGCTAAAATCGTTTTTGCTCTGTCGGAGGCTGAAATACCAGTTGTACATCCATAACCCAATAAATCAACAGAAACGGTAAATGGAGTGGCATGACTGGCTGTGTTTTTACCCACCATTAAGTCCAGCTCTAACTCTTCACATCGCTCCTCGGTTAATGGGGTACAAATGAGGCCTCGTCCATGTGTTGCCATGAAGTTAACCTTCTCAGGTGTCATTACTTCGGCTGCTGCAATGAAGTCACCCTCGTTTTCACGATCTTCATCATCAACAACAATAATTAATTCACCATTTTTAATTGCTTCAATAGCCTCAGGTATTGAATTCAATTTAAACTCTTGTTCTGCTGACATTTTATATAAATATTTTGACAGTGTTACCCTTTATGGGACTGCAAAATTAATGAATTTAAATACCAAAACAATGAAATGCCTCAGGTCTTAGGAATTGTTTCATCCTCTTTCTCCTTATCCAACCTGTTTTGAAGGTCAAATTTTTCTCTTTTAAAGAGCTTCTGGAAGAAAATAATGTAGGCATCAGCATTGAGTAATGTTGAATCGGTAGCCGATTTGTATGTTAAAAAGGCACCCAGCGGGAACAAGATGGCTGATGATAGCCACATGCCCTGGTATACTTGCCATGCACCTTCTTTAGCAAATTTTACTCCCAGCGTATCTACGATGTAGTAGAATATAAAGAACAAAACAGAAATAACGACCGGCATTCCCAGTCCTCCCTTTCTGATGATGGCACCAAGAGGAGCCCCGATAAAGAAAAAGATAAAGCAGGCAAATGAAAGCGTAAACTTACGATGCACCTCCATGTAATGCTTGGTTATTTTAGTCTGATAGTTCCTGTAACGGCTTAGTTTTCCTTCTAGTTGACTGCGGTTATCCTGCACCTGACGTTTGGCACCTTCAATGGCAATCATCTGCTGGTGTGTACTCATGCCCTGGAATAAAGAGTCATAGTTGAGCACAGCGCTGGAGTCAATCGATACTTTAGGTGCTTCTTTATTGCGGCGCTGGAAATAACGACGCTGCTGGAAATAGAAATTATCTGTTTGTTTAGTGATACTGCTTACAACCTCATTTTGTTGAAAGTCAAGGGTGTCTATGCCATCCTGTAACTGACTGAGGTTTTTCATTCTGTCGTGGCTTGAGAAGAGCTGCTCGTCAGAGCGTTCCAGGTTGTGACCTTCCATCTCAAACAAGGCTGTCTGTCGCTTAAATTTGTCCTTTCTGAATCGTTGCTGGGCTCTGCTGTCGATTCGCTTCCGTTGATTCTGAACGTTCTCTTCAAAACGAACCCCATCCATTAGGGTCAGCTTCATAAAGCCATTGTCCTTGGCCACCTGCAGCTTTCCTGAATCGGCCAGTGTGACATTGGAGTTAGGATTTCTGTTATCACGATGATCATAGATCATTACATCATGCATCAATCCTGTTTCCGGATCCTTGCTGCTGATCTTGATTCTGAAATCTTCAATGCCATCGTAAAAGACCTGTTCCTTTATTTCCAGTTCAGGTTTTTTCTGCTTAACCGACCAAAGAAGTGTATATAACTTTAAATTGGCCCATGGCAGTACGTTATTTGAAAACCCAAAAGCCAATACAGAGATAATAATGGTTACCCATATAAGCGGCTTCATGGTGCGAAGCAAGGACACTCCCGAGGCCTTAATGGCTGTTAACTCATAGTTCTCACCCAGGCTACCAAAGGTCATTAACGAAGCCAGCAGAATGGCAAGAGGCAAGGCCATAGGTATTACCTGCACTGAGGCGTAAAACAAAAGCTCACCCAAGGTTAAAAAATCAAGTCCTTTACCTACCAGGTCATCCACGTAACGCCATAAGAATTGCATTACCAGAATAAAAAGGGATATAAAGAAAGTCATGGCCAAAGGGCCTAAGTAACTTTTTAATATGAAGAGGTGTAACTTTTTCATATGTTTATATTTTCTTTCACTTGCCATATGGAACTCTCAAGAAAATTTAATCATCCCCCTGTGTGTGAAATCGGACAATTAAATTTTACATGCTCGTTCCATGTGCTCTGAAGTCTCCTACACTATAAACGTGTTTGATGAGGCAAAGTTAGTTGAATCCTTTAAACATCCATACAATGTGTTTTAGGTTTTTGTCTTTAGCTATGTATATTTAAGGAAATATTAGCTCATTGATAATGTAATTAAAGTTTACCCAATCTCAGCTTTCTTTTGACAAAATCCCTGATGTGTTCAATGTTAAGCAGGCTTGAGTCTGTTGTAGATTGGTAGCTTAGTCCCAGTGCGATAATGAGCAATATGGCCGATGATAGCCATGTGCCGATCATAACGGGAAGAACTCCTTTTTTTGCCATGTTACAGCCAAACGTATCGAGCATGTAGAATATTATAAACAGGATGATGGCAATAACGACCGGCATGCCAAATCCGCCCTTTCTGATGATGGCTCCCAGGGATGAGCCGATGAAAAAGAAAATGATGCAGGTGAAGGGAAGTGTGAATTTACGGTTTAACTCAACCTGGTGTGTTATTTCTTTTTTGTGAAGCAGGTTGTGATGAGCTACTTCGTTTTTTAAGTTAAGCAGTTGTTCCTGTGCTTTGCGTTTAGCATCTTGTATAGCTATGAGTTGATGCGAGACCTTCTTGTTCAGGCTATAAGCACTTAACGAAGGGGTAGTGGGTGCAGCGTTATTGAATTCAAACTGACGCTTGAATTGCCGGCTTATTTGAGCGACTACTGAATCTTGCTTATTCTGATATTTAAGAATGTCATCTTTAAGTTGTTTAGAATTTTTCATCTTGTTGTGACCGGCATATCCTGTTTCGTCCACATTAAGCTCCTTATTCTGGAAGTCAAGCAATGCAATTTGCCGTTTAAACTTGTCGCGACGATAGTATTGCTGATCACCTATGGTCAGGCCGCTTTGTTTGTTTTTAGCATTTTCTTCATATCGTATGCCATTATGCAAGGTAATGCGCATCATGTTGATAGTATCATCCATTTTCAGATACCCAAG
>JAKSBD010000307.1 GCA_022361295.1 Bacteroidales bacterium | reverse complement strand
TTTCCTTTTGGCGCCTTACCATACACTGTTTGGTAACGAATGGTATTAACAGTTGTGTTGGTATTGTAAGGAGTCCACAGATCTTTTAAGGCAGTTAAACCGCTGTTTGTTTTAGCTTGTGGCTGTTCAAAATCAATGCGGTTGGCATTTAAGATATCATGACCTACCGACCATTGTAGGAATACCTGACAGTCAAAGTTTTTCCACCTGAAATCGTTGGTTAAACCACCGAAATGATCTGGATGTGGATTGCCAATAATAACGCGGTCCTCTTCATTGATTGTTCCATCGCCATTCTGATCTTTAAACATGATACTACCAGGAGCAACAGGCAGAGCACCGTTATCGGCCACTCCTTCTTTTAATGAATAGGTTTGTGATTCATTATTCCAGTTAAAGTCTTCGAACTGATATAAACGCTCAAACTCCAGACCATAGATCATACCTACCGGTTGTCCAACCTGTGTAATATACTGATACTCGTTGTATTTGCTTGACCAGTCGGGGTTGGTATATATGGCATCCTGTCCGTCATTCAACTTGATGGTTTTGTTTTTGTTGAAAGAGATGTTAAACGATGTGGTCCATTCAAAATCACTGTTCTTTACATTAACTGTATTAATACTGATTTCAAGACCCTGGTTCTCAACCTCACCAACATTCTGCTGCACACGGTTAAAACCTGTACTTAAGGCCATTTCAGCATCAAGCAACAAATCTTTGGTATTTTTCTTATAGTAATCAACAGTAGCCTGAACACGCTGGTTAAAGAAGCCCATATCGATACCAAGGTTTACCTGCGATGTTGTTTCCCAACGTAAATCAGGTACTCCCATGTTGCTCTGATAGGTTCCCGGCACGTATTGTTCATTAAATGTATATCCACTTCTTGAATTCACATTCAACAGGTTATAAGCCTCATAATCACCAATACGGTTGTTTCCTGTCAAACCCCAGCCACCTCGTACTTTAAGGTTAGAGAATGCTCCCAGGTTTTTAACAAACGTTTCTTCACCAACCCGCCATGCTGCCGAGAATGATGGGAAATAACCCCAACGGTTCTTTTCGCTGAACTTTGACGAACCATCGGCACGGAAGTTACCGGTGAACAAGTATTTCTGTCTGTAACTATAGCTAACACGACCGAAGTATGATTCCAATGCATTGCCTGATTTCCATGTATCAGGAATACCAGGTGCAGTACCAATGCTTAACTTATCAATGCCAAAGGCATCTGTCGGAATCTGTGAGTTTTTCATTCTTCCGTACTCTGATACCCTGTCTTGTAATTCAAAACCTGCCAAAGCACCTACTTTATGAATGCGCTTAAAGGTTTTATTGTAGTTTAAGGTATTGGAAGTAGACAGTGTTTGATAACGGCGTGTTGTTAATGTACCGTTGATTCCATCTGTTCCGCGAGAACCCTGATAGGTTTCTTTACCATAGAATAAACTTTCTCTTCTTGAATCAACCTGATAGGTTCCTGTTAATTTTAAGGTTAATGCAGGTGCCAGTTTATAATTCAGGTAAAGATTACCGCGTACAACATCCTGACGATTAGAGCGGTCGGTATTACTTAATGTTTTAACAGGATTGAATCGGCGATCATTAGGATCATTAGGATCAATACCTCCAACAATACCATCACTGTTAATTGGTTCTACCGGACGGAATGTAATGGCATCTTTAATAATACTGGTGTAATTGTTTCCGGCAATATTGATTCCTTTACGGTCAATATATGAATACTGGATATATCCACCAGCCTGGGCTTTTTTGTTAATTCTGTGTGAGAACTTAAGGCGGTTCAGGATTTTAGTAAATCCTGTGTTAATCAATGTTCCTTCCTGATCAAGGTACTCTCCCGAGTAATAAAGCGTTGATGTTTTATTACCTGTACTTAATGATAAGTTATAGTTTTGAATGGTTGAAACTCTGAAGATTTCATCCTGCCAGCTTGTTCCTTCCTCATCACGATATAACTCTGGATCTACCCAGTGCTTATAAAAACTACCCACGTTATCAGAGGGGTTATAACCATCTTTAGCATATGCTATTTCCTCCTGGTACTTAACGTACTCGTAAGGTGACAATACTTCCAGTCTGTTTGGAATCCATTGTAAACCAGATGAAGCTGAAACAGAAATATCTGTTTTACCATCCTGACGTCCGCTTTTGGTGGTGATGATGATAACACCATTGGCACCACGTGATCCGTAGATAGCTGTAGCCGAAGCATCCTTCAGGATATCAAAGCTTTCAATATCATTTGAACTGATACTTGCCGGATCAAAATCTTCCAAAGGAATACCGTCAACCACATACAATGGTGAGTTATCACCTGTAATGGAGTTTCCTCCACGAATAACAATATTCAGTCCCTGACCCGGTGTACCATCGGCTGCAGACACCTGTACACCAGCCACACGACCGGCTAATGCCTGGTCGTAGTTTGATGTTGGTGCTTTAATTAAGTCGCTGGTTGCAACTTTAGCTACTGCACCTGTTACATCGCGCTTGGTGGTTGTTCCATATCCAATAGCAACAACTTCATCCAAACCAATTGATTCAGGCTTCATTGTTACCTTCAGTTTCGTTTTGCCATTCAGTTCTTTTTCTATCGTTTTAAAGCTGATGAAAGAGAAAACAATCACATCGGTATCTTTTACATCATTAAGTGTAAATTCACCATTCATATTACTAATGGTACCATTGCTTGTACCTTTCACCAATATGTTGACTCCCGGTAAGGGTAAATTTGTTTCGTCCAGTACCACTCCGGTAACAGTTTGTTGAGCCCAAACAGTTACGGACATAAGTAAGAACATGAATAATATATGTATCTTTTTCATTTTAATATCTTTACAATAGAGTACATAGCATACTCCTGTTATCAATAATTATTCCTGTGGCAATTCTGTTGCCTGCATGTGTACATCTGAAATGTAATAACGTCCTCCTCTACCGGTACCTCCTGAAATAGAACCATCGAAGTACGAGGCGAATTTAAACGCTAAAGTAAAGTTAGACAGATCTTTGTATGGAGACAGGTCCAGTGTGCACTTCACCCATTTAGCATCGGCGTTGGCTCCTGAATCTTTTCTGCCATCAGGATCATCACCTTTTTGATCACCAGGATAAGGCGTACCATCGATAATAGTACCTGAATTATTGATTTCACATTTTAGTTTCACATTAACTTTTTCCCAGGTAGCATCTTCAACACTGCTGGCAAAATCTGATGAAACGTAAACTTCAAGGTCAGTTGGTGTGCGGCCATCTGTCATGTACTCAACATACTGGTTCTTCATCCAGAATACTGCCGACAAATCATAACCGAAGCTATAATCCTCAAGATTCTGAGAATTCATCACTACCCACGACTCATGCGGTAACGACTCGCCACCAATAACGATATTTGTAAATACTGATTTAGCACCTGACGCTTCATCAGGACGGTCATCGGCTGCCAACGGACAAGCACCGCTCTGAATCCATATTTTGTTATCGGGCACTGCACCTGCCTCAGTCACAAACTTACGGTATCCGTACATGGTATTCTCAGCTTCCATTGTAGGATAGAAGAACTTAAACGTTTTAAGCGGTATCTCAACAGGCTCCTCTGAAACGATAATGGTAAGGAAGCTCTCTCCCTGGAACATTACTACCTCTTTACTAATATTATTGATCACATTAACCTGTGGGTAATATGTTCCCTCTTCTACTGCAGCGCCTTCTTTTAAGGTAATAATACCAGTTGTGGCATCAATTGTAAAAATATCGGTATGATCGGCCAATTCAAACATCACATCTGCATTAGCGCTACCAAGTGAAGGCTTGCTTGTTTCTTTAGAACCATCTAATAAAAGGTTCTGCGTTTTTGGCATATAATTCAAATTATTAACCAAAACAGGACCAACCGACAGTTTAAAACCATCTTCAAACACTGTTTCAAGACCAGCTCCTCCCTCTGTAGGGTATGTTGTTACTTTAATATCAAATGAGTAATTATCAATGGTCAACAGGTTACCATCTGCAACGGTAATACGGCCTGCGTTTTTATAATTAATGGCTGTAACATCTTCGCCCGTTTCTTCTTCAACAAGAATTTCAACCTCAGGATTCTCAATGCTTATAAATGCCATTTGATCTTCACCCAATTCATTACCACTGCCATCTTTTACTCTGATTATTTCAAAAGTTGGCACTAATCCACCGGTTTCAACTGCAGGAGGAAAACTGATAATACGCTGTCCTTCGCGAGCTCCAACCATGTCCATATATTCTAATTCACTTGGTGGCGCATAATCCACTTGCGAATCTTCCATAAAGGTGTCTTCCTGACATGCCAAGAATAAACTTAACACTAATGTCATCGACAGAAATGCGATTTTTTTCATTACGCTTGATTTAATATTTAGATTTACTGCTTTAATTGTTTGCGATGTTCGTCGTTAACTTTCGACAATTATCAACATCACAAATGTAGAGGCGCCATCCAGATACAGTGTCTTCAATTGTTCGCAATAGGTTTAATATCATTCATCAGAATACATCAAACCACACCACATCGCGCTAGCTACCTGCATATTAGCAGCATATTTCAGTAAAATAAATGGGAAATTTCATTTCTCATTCACCGAAATCACTACTTTGGCAGTAATCTTTATACTATACATTAATAACCCAGGGATAGGAAGTGTCAAACCTACTAAAAAAAACGGTTTCATCTAAAATCTCCTACCTCCTGTTCAGATGTTTTTTAACAGTTATTAAGTACAATATTAGCCATTGAATGAACGATTGTTTTACATGACAGTATTCGCTAAAAGTATCTTTGCTGAAAAACAGAAACTAAAATTTGATATAAACATGATGCGTATTTATTACCTCACAACTTTACTAATAGCATTGTTATCGGCATGCAGTTCAAACAATAACAGTAAAATAACCATTAAGGGTACAGAATTATACTCTGAGATAACCTACAGTGAAGATTTTACTGACAATATGAATAAATGGACGGTCGAACAGCGCGAAGGTGGCTCAGTACAAATAGCTGATGGTCAAATGGACATTGACGACGCCAATGGATGTACCGTGTGGTTTAATGAAAAGCTTAAGGGCAATCTTATCATTGAATATGATGCCACGGTTATTAATAAGGGTGGTAAAAACGACCGGGTATCTGACCTAAACTGTTTCTGGATGGCTACAGATATGAATAATGAGGATTTCTTTGTCCATTCTGATAAAAGGGGCGGTAAATTCCAGAATTATCATGATTTAAAGTTGTACTACGTTGGTTTAGGTGGTCATAATAATACAAAAACCCGGTTCAGAAGATATGCAGGCGGCGGAGAGAGACCTTGCCTGCCCGAGCATGACCTCAGTGATGAAGCTTTTCTGATAACTCCCAATGCCAACAACCACATACGCATTGTTGTATATAATAAGCACATACAATATTATCGCAACGGACAGTTGATTTATGATTTTGAAGATCAAATGCCTTACAGCGAAGGGTATTTTGGAATCAGGACATACAAAAACCACATGACCGTGGACAACTTTAAAGTATACAGCCTAAATCAATAGATCGTTAAACAGTTCAGTGAAATCTGTGGTTCTAACCTGAAGCTATAAATAAATCTTCTCAAGGGGGAAGTGCCGCAGGCGAAGGGGGATTGTCGGTAATGATAAAATGGTTAATTGATTAACTGTCGAATCGTCGAATTGAGAAGAAAGCTGTAAATAATAGCACTGCTATTATAATCTGTGTAATCCGTGAAATCTGTGGTTACACTTTAAAGCTGTAAATAATAGCGCAGCTATTATAATCTGCGTAATCCGTGAAATCTGTGGTTACACTTTAAAGCTGTAAATAAATCTTCACCCAGCGGCAATGTCATTGTGGCACTGTAAATGTTACTTGTATAGCATGCAACTGACAATGAAGCAGTGCAAATGTGTATTGTAATACCAACGATATGTACTGAATTACTTTGAATATTTATTGTTCACCCTGAAACTGACAATGATTCAGTGCAAATCTAATTTGTAAGGCTTGCAGCTGACAATGATTCAGTGCAAAAGTGCTTTGTAAAGCCTGCGACCTCCATTGTAACAGCGTCAATTTCATCCCGACTGATGTAAAAGACCTTCCGATGAGTTGAAAGGTAATAATCCTCGAAAAGAGAAATTTAATAGCCACAGTGGTAAAGAATCGGTGACTCAAGTCCGCTAAGCGTATTCAGGCGACAAGCGGATGACACCAGAAACGGGTACTCTCAACAATACTGCACGATCTTTGAACAATTTTATCCATAGGCACTATCACCAAAGCACTACATTGCTGTTGCAAATGCACGATAAATAACTAACAATGAAAACATTTATAATGAACCCCTTAGTACTAGCAGGTTTTTTACTGCTTCTATGCAGCTACGGATGTCAATCGCCTCAAAAAAAGCAAGTACAAAAACCCAATATACTGATGATTGTAACCGACGATCAGGGGTATGGTGACTTTAGTGCTTATGGTGGAAGTCCTGATGCACAAACGCCACACCTGGATGAGCTGGCATCAAGAGGCACTCGATTTACCAATGCCTATGTATCCATGTCGGTTTGCAGCCCGTCGCGCATGGCCATGCTAACCGGTCGTCAGCAACAGCGTTGGGGTGTCTATAACTATGGAGCCAATTTCCCAGAGAGCGAAATCACACTGGCTGAACAGTTAAGAGCCAACGGTTATCAAACCGGAATGGTTGGGAAAACACACTACGGACCTGTAACAGGACCCGGACATAAGGGCTTTCCTACATCACATGGTTTTGATTATTTCTTTGGAAAAGAGGGTGGTACCATGGATTACATCAGGCATAAAGCGGCTGACCGCGAAGGTTATACCACCAAAATGGCTAACCACCTGGGTATTGGCCCTTTTTGGGATAATGACAAACAGGTTGATATGGAGGGTTATTCAACAGATATTATACTGGACAAATCCCTTCAATACATTGACAAGCACAAGGATGAGCCATTCTTCCTGATGGTATCATTCAATGCAGTGCACTTATTTACTCATCAGATTCCTGATGAAGATCTGGAACATATGGGAATTGAAAAGGTACCGGACTGGGATCCTGCGACAGGCGACTGGGACGAATATCTTGAATGGTACGTCAATACAGTTGGACCTAATACACCTGAAGGTCGTCAACGATACCTTTACCATCTCAACAAGTTAGATGCTGCTGTTGGTGCTTTGAGCAGTAAACTTAAAGAAGAGAACCTGAGTGAGAATACAATTGTATTGTTTATATCTGATAACGGTGGTTCACCACGTACTTATGCTGAAAACATACCCCTTAAAGGTAATAAATACATATTGGAAGAAGGGGGCATAAGAGTTCCTTTTGTCATTAGCTGGCCAGGCCATCTGCCTGAAGGTAAAGTATACGATCAGACGGTAAGTGGTATGGATATTTTCCCCACTGTACACGATATGCTGGGCATTAATTTACCAGAGAAACACCTTGATGGTAAAAACCTGCTTCCGTATATAACTGGTAAAAACGTAGATAATCCGCACGAATGGTTATTCTGGACAGGTTTTCATTTAACAGGAAAACCACTGGTGTATGATAATCCTAACGGTGCATTAGCCCGTCACGACCGCACCTATAACGGAGATAATACCGGCTGGGCTGTTCGTTATCAAAACTGGAAACTACGCTACCAGGGACGTTCTGATAAATATGAGCTGTATAACCTGGAAGAGGATATTAGTGAAGCACATGACCTTTCGGCAAAGCATCCTGAGCTGGTTAAAAAGATGAAGAAGCGCTTTTTTGAATGGCACGACGAGATTAAAAAAGATCACAAAAACTATGAACTGCCTGAATCAAGCGAGTTTTAAGTTTTAGAAATAGTAGTTAATGAAAAAGGCCGGTTAGTAAAGAAACTAAGCGGCCTTTTTTAATGTCAACTGTCAGATTGAACGACTGTTGATTTGCCTATTTGGCGATTTATTAATTTGTCTAACCGTCGAATTAATAAGAAAGCTGCCAATAGCTGGCTGAAGGCCGGCACTCGATAGCTAGATCTCTAAGGGTACTCTGTAAACGCATAACCCTCTGTACGTTCCGCTGCAAATTAACTCCTGCTCAATAAAATTCACGGTTGCAGCGGATGGATTGGGACGCCAGATCCCGGGGTTATACTACGTTCACCCCAGGTTACTCATGTAGCAGACCTTCAGCCTGCGATTTACAGCTCACTTATAAATAATAGCACTGCCATTATAATCTGTGTAATCAGTGAAATCTGTGGTTGCAACCTGAAGCTGCAAATAATAGCGCAGCCATTATAATCTGTGTAATCAGTAAAATCTCTGGTTTCATATTAAAACCGTAAATAAATCTTCAACTATACCACACGAATCTCTTCATGTGGCATAGTTGGCATTTAAATTGAAGTATTATTTAACTACTGTACTTTCACCAGTGTAATATCCTGTGTTAAACCATGCTGACAAGTTATACCAAGTAAGGTATTGCCGTTATCCAGTTGTGTAGCAGTTATACCCTCAGTATTAGCTTGCCACATACCTTCCACTTCTATTTCCAGCTTCGTTTCCTTGCTTGGACTCGGGCGCCAGGGACGTGAATAGATACTTCGCTCTACACGTTTGCCATCCTTATAAATTTCATCAGCCTCACCTTCGTATAAAGCTAAATCAGGATTGACAACACTTAAAAACAAGCTGTTACCTTCCTGCTTCGACATAGCCATACATGGCAGGCTGGTATTTTTAATCAGTCCCTCAGCATTATCGTTGGCGGCTTCATAAAATACATAAGCTGTTTCGTTGGTGAGGGTATTGTACACAATGTGTTTTTCAGCTGACTGACTCAATACGCTATAACTTTCCTGCCCAGCCTTTACTTTCAGCTTTTCAACTGTTGTTGACGGAAGCACACAATAGTGGTAACCAGCTCCCTTAGGAGCCTTGCCGTGTTCAATAACAGCTAAAGCAAAATGACCTTTCGTGGGCTTTTCACTGCTCTCATCGCGTGAGTGCTGCAGGCCCTGCTGCACATATATCTGTCCCGACGGCAGCAAATAGCCATTACCCTTGTTGTCCATCATCCATGAAGACTGAGCCTCAAAGCGTTTATTATCCGCTGCAAACTCTTCTCCATCAATTAGCAACGCCTCATCGTTTGTTGCCATGTGGTTTTGAAATAAAACAGTTTCAGTAGGTCGTTCGTCATTGATATTTTCAACTCCTGATCCTAAACAAACAATGATATCATCGAAAAAGAAATACGATTTACGCGCTCTTAAACTCCCCTGGTATTTATCGTGTTCATGAAGAATAAAAGCATAAACGCCATTCTCTCCGTTAGTAACACCTCCGGCAAAAGATTCATCGGAGAATAACATTTCTTCATAGCCCGAATATTGATCCACATTACGAATATCAGCCCTTAAATCATCTATCGGCAGGTTAATAACAGTTGTTCCGGGAAATCGATTCCAGTCCCATCCTTTTTGTACAAAACCACTTGATGTTTGTGTAACAGGATTGCCTGCTCCCATCACCTGAAGCTGACCATGAGCCAGGTATCGGCCGTATAAATTGGCACCCAGGTACTGCTCAGAAGCCCACAGGTAGCGCGAATGCCCGCGTACTGATGCGGCCCAGTTATCACGTCGGTGAACAGACGAACAGGCATAAGGCATGGTAATATGTCCGTTTGGTGTTGCTTCGGCCTCAATGCCTTCTTTGGCAAATGCCCTGGCATATTTAGATTTTTTACCACTCGACAATCTTAAGTAGGCAGCAGCCAATTCACGGTCATAATCATCTTGCCCATCAGGCGAACCTGCATTAGCCAATATGGCGTAATGATCGGGCACCAATTTTCCTTTACCTTCGGGGTGACGTCCCGACATAGAAGTGGGCCAGTGCAGTTTATTGCAGTAAAACCTCATGGTTAATAAGGCACGCTTAAGGTTGTAATGTGCTTCCTGGCTCACTCCAAATGGTGTTGAACTCATAAAATAAACCATGCGAACAGCCCCTGTCATGCCACCTGTAGCATAGGCCGGATAATGATTGGCATGATGATAAGAAGAACCGTCAATTTTAAACGCATCATTAAGGCCTGGTGCAGGCATCAAACCATTATCAATCCATCGTGAGAAACATTGCAGGTATTGCACCTTTTCAGGACTGTCTTTCATGATTAACACGCTGGCCAAACGCCCCATTACCTGTGTATTGAATGCATCCATATCCATGCCGTAGGTTTCGGGCTGATGAAATATTTCACCCAATGCAGCAAACCACTGCAGGCCTTCAACCACATCATCCAGGCGTTTGTTTTCAGCCAGTACATCGCGCATAATAAAAAGAGCACGATAGTAGTTGCGCCAGTTATAGCCATAATGATGTATGGTTCCCAATCCGCTACCGGCTGCAAACCCCTGGTCTAGCATATGGTCATATAAATCAATGAACATTGTCTCCAGTGCCTCTTTCTGTCTGAAATCAGTACTGTTAGCATAGGCACTTGCCACCTTCATCATAAAATCAAAATAGGCTTTCACATTTTGGTTGGTAGCATTATAGAAGGTTTTGGCCTCTTTATGTGTAATGTATGGCAGATACAATTCGGCATTACGTCCAAACCAGATTGGCAAACCAATAAGCTTGTCTCCATTGCGTTTAATACCATATTTCTCAAACTGCTTTTGCAGATCGGCCACTTTTTTATCGCTCACACTCTGCTTCTTAAGAATATCGGCCTGAAAACGCGCTTCTATATTCCTGATGGCCTTCCTGGTTTCGGCATCAACCGTTGCGGGCAAGGCAATATCTGGTTTAGCCAAACTGGCCTTCTGCTGAATTAACCAGTGACTTTTAGTGTCTTTATTTACAAAAGGTACCTGTTGATCAGGCGTATGATGTCGGCTGTCAATGGCCTGGCATAAAAACATATGATCAATAAACAAACGTCCCTTTGGCAGGCTTTCTGGTGCTTCAATTCGCATTCGGTTCATACTACTAAGCGGTGCTCCTGACATATCGCGTTCAAAAGACACCCAGGCTGCACGCCACCCGGTGAAGTTCAGGCCAAATTTAAAATGGCAGTTATCTGTGTCATCGGTAGCAAAAACGAAGGTTATATGGTCATCAACAGCTTGTTCATTATAGACCCAAACAGCAAATGACGGAATAGATTTGTCTTCACCTTCAGGGTTGAATGGTTCAAAACCTACAGGGTGATTTAATATGATACTGCCGTTTTTCTTCCACGACCACATTAAGGAATGCTTGCCGTGTTTATAATGGGCATCGCTTGTTTTAACAGAATGCCCCTTTGAGGTAGTCCATTGCTTTTGATTGATTTGCTCAAAAGACCACAACTTTTCGTGCTGAAATTCCTGCGCATTTAATGACAGGCTAATGCCAATAAATAAAGCGACGAAACTAATCTTGCTTAAATAAGCTGTTAGTTGAATTTTTCTCATTTTACTCTTCATTAATAATTTGGCATAAAACTATTGGCCAATTAGCAAACTATAGGTCACAACTGTACAGTGAGGAGCTAAATTTATTCAATTTAAAGGTGGCTTTGTGCATTGACATGCATAAAAGAGTGGCTGTCATAAAATCAAAACTATTTCTCGCAAAGAACGCAAAAGAAAAAACGCAAAGAACGCAATAATATAGACTATTAACCCATATACTTTGCGATCTTTGCGTAATTCTTAGCGACCTTTGTGTGAGGCTTAAATAAGACAGCTCCCACAGCTACTATATCTCATAATCCTACTTCAATTTTAAATAGGCCTCTCGCTTGGCAGGCATCCCATTACTCCAGGTACGTTCTTTCGAAATAATTTCAATGCTTGTGCGGTTAAAATCATTATTAACCAATACCAGTGTTATCTTACCTTTTTTACTCGCCTTTTTCAGAGCCATGATTTTTTCTTTTGGCAAAGAAACAGTCACCCATTGATTGTCCTTGTTGGCATTAAGCGTTTGCGATGCTATCAATTCACCAGGCTCAGGCTTGTCATTAAAAGTGATAGTTGACTCATTCCACTTATTATTATCACAACCATAAATATTAAGCGCAAACTCTGTGGCGTCATCTTTTTTACTACGGTAAACACGAACACAAATATTCAGGTCAACACTTTCAAAGTCCTCCACTTTCTTAAGGTTAAACTGTAAATACGTTGTGCGCGAATATTTAGTATCGGCATCAGAGTTCATAACACGTAAGCGACCTTCGGTGCTAACGCCCATGGCCTCATCGGCTGTTTCTCCGCCTTGTACAAATGCATCTTGTAATACCTTTACTTTAACAGGCTTATTGGCCAGAGTAGCTGATAAACCAATAAACAGAATACTAACTAATACTACTAATTTCTTCATGACAATAGATTTATATGTTATTGCTTTATTTCTTTAATCCATTGAGGTAATTCACCCAATCTCAATTTCAGTTGTGCCTCGTATAATGATTCAGGTTTCACCGGTGTACCCAATGATTCCAACACTTTAATCTGCTCTTCTTTAAAAGTCGTTCCGGCTCCATGGAATCCAACAACATAAGGCGGAATAATCTTCCAGAACCAGGTCTTTGACGACCAGAATTCAAAGTCGGTTTCCGGTTCACCTAACTCTTTATAATTCCAAAGCACGAGGTGCTCCAGGTGATTTGGTAAGTTCTGTCGGGCACCTCCTCCACGGCCAAGGAAGAAACCACCTTCAATACAATCAAACAAGGTAGCACGCGGCTGCGAGGCATGTGTCTCAAAGCTCGTATCTTCATTATACTTTACCCGCCAAAGTACTGAGCCTATTGAGGCGCCTGAAACACCCGGTGCATGCCACTGCGACGACTCATCGTTAATCATACCAATTAACACACGTGTTGATGATGATGAGCTGATTGAGTTATGTCCCGGAGTACCGGTAACCAAACAGTTTAAAACAGAGACATTTGCTGAAAGAGTCATTGTAGCAACTCTGTTAACATCGGTAAAACGGCAATTACGTATCCAGCTGTTGGCCAGGCGCGAAAACTTCACTAATGAATAACCGCCATCGTGAATGGCATCTTTATGATGAACAAAATCATCATGCCAGTTACCAACAAATGCAATATCTTCAACACCCACCTCTTCGTAGTGTGCATAACTTAACACTTCCCAGTTATGCTTTGAGCTTATATTGCGCATCAATGGTTCCTTAAGCGTAATTGTTTTACCTTTTACACTTTTAACCTGGTGATACTCTTTAACCAATACTCCTTTATTGATGATTGATGTCCATGCCGGATCAAGATGACAACCACACATTTCATGCTCAACCAAATCAGATGCATTATTCTTAACATGCACAACGATCCAGTCACCGGCTTTAATCTTCGAACTGTTATCTACCTTTATTTTAAAGGTTCCTCTTTGCGCATTGGCCGTAATGTTTGTTAGTACTTTCTCTGCACCTCCGCCGGTAAACTGGAACATATAAGGGCATGTCCACAATTTCTTGGGATCTTTGGCAGGCAGGTAATTCTTCATGTATAACTCCGTACCGTTTTCACCTGAACCACTACCACGAAAAACAATATTATTCCCTTTTATAATAATTGGTTTACGATCGTCACTATCCTCGTTGACAAGGAATTTTCCCTTAGGAAAAAATACGATTCCAGAGCCGTTTTTAACCGCTGCATTTACGGTAGCGCGTATGGCTTCCTTATCCGATTTACCATCGTTTGGCAAGGCACCATAGTCTGTTACATCAAACACTTTATGCTTAACATCTGGTATTCCCTTTTCTCCATGATGGTAACCGACATACGAAAAGTCGGGCAACTCAGCTACCTTGCCTGACTTATGAGCCTCCTCAAAGTCATTCCACAATTTACTTTCCTGACTATATCCAGTTAATCCCATGGATAAGGTCAGTAAAAGCATTGCATATTTACAATTCTTTTTCATTACTTAATTTATCTTCTGGCATGATGAGTTAGTGAATGAGGGTTGTAACACTCTGATAAAAATTCATTCATAACCCACGAACCTATTATTAAAAGTTAACAGGCTAAAAGTAGTTCCACTGTCATTGATCCTGGGACAGTTTCGTACAAAACACCACTATTATTATACACCTTCAAATACTTCAACTACCCTTCATTCACCTGTTTATCAACTGGTTCATCATCTTGCGTACTATTTCCAACAATATATTTGGAAGGTGTTACTCCAAAATGCTCCCGAAAACAACGACTAAAATAACGTGGTGTACTAAATCCTACGGCATAGGCTATCTCAGACACATTCAGTTCAGGTTGCTTTTGTAACATATCGGCAGCCTTCTTTAATCGTATAGACAATATAAATTCATTGGGCGTTTGCCCTGTCACTCCTTTTATTTTGGAATACAATCGTGTTCGGCCCAATCCTACTTCACGGGCAAAGTCATTCACATCAAAATCGGTATCATCAATATGTTGCTCAACAACTTCGCGGGCCTTTTCAAGTAGTTTATGGTCAATGGCGTTGTTAACCACCTCCTTAACATCGGCCGATGGATTATTCTTAAACTTCTGCTGTGTGAGCCAACGGTTCTTAAGCAGGTTTTTAACCCTGGCACGAAGCAACTTCACATTAAAGGGCTTGGTAACATAATCGTCGGCGCCGGTTTCAATACCTTCAATCTTATACTCAAGAGCTGTTCGTGCTGTTAAAAGAATAATGGGGATATGACTTGTTTGCACATTACGTTTTAGTTTGGCACACATTTGAGTACCCGAAAGCACCGGCATCATAACATCTGACAGTATTAGATCTGGTTGCTTTTCAATGGCCACACTTAAACCCTTTTCGCCGTTATCTGCTTCCAGTATTTTGTATGATGACGAAAATATATCAATAATCATTTGACGGGCTTCATGATTATCTTCCACAATCAAAATAGTTGGTGCATTATCGCTGACAGGCTCTTCCTTTTCATTGGTGTATTCATCGGCCGGTAAAACATGAACAGCCTGCTCAGTCAATACAACTTCCTCAACCAGTTCACTGTCATCAAAATGCTTATTGCCTTTTTTAAGCCTGATAGTAAAGCATGTCCCCTCTCCTTCTTCTCCGCTAACCAGCACCTCACCATGGTGCATTTCAATAATACCTTTACAAAGTGCCAGGCCTATACCACTGCCATGCCCCCTGGTTTTACCGGCTATTTTATCAATCTGGTAAAACCTGTCAAATATTTTTTCCTGGTCGCTTTTCGACATACCTGGTCCGTTATCCGTTACCTTAATATCAATATAAGTGGCCTGTTCAAGCACGTCCAGCCGTATACTTCCTTCCTTATTTTCAACTACTTTAAAGGCATTGGACAAAATATTATAAAATACCTTTTCCAGCTGTTTTTTATCAAACCAAAGTGCCAGCGATTCGGAAGGAGCATTAAATTCGTATTTGATTTTATGATATTGCGAGTACTCAACAAATGATTGAAATATTTCATCAAGGAAACTTGTGACTTTGTATTCCGATACTTTTAAGCTTAAGAATCCCTGCTCTAACTTTCTGAAATCGAGCAACTCTGTCACCAGACTATTTAAGCGGTTGGCATTTCCGTTTATGGTAAGAAGTTTTTTATAAACACGGGCCGAGGTTTTTGCATCTTCCAGAATGGACTCTAAGGTACCCGTAATTAAGGTTAAAGGCGTACGGAATTCATGTGAGATGTTGGTAAAAAAACGCAGCTTTGACTGGTGCATTTCATTCATCTGTTCCTTCTCACGCTTTTCAGCTTTAAGACTGTCTACCAATCGCACACGACTCAGGTAAAACTGGTTAATCCAAATAATAATAAGAATGACAACAACAAAATAACCAACAAAGGCATACCAGGTTTTATAAAACGGTGGATGCACTACTATTTTAACTTCTTTACTGTCTACTATTGAATGATCATTACTGCTTCTTACCCTGACTTTAAAGGTGTAGTCACCCGGGTCCAGGTTAGTATAGGTAACGGCCGTTTGGTTCCCCGCTTTAACCCATTCTTTATTAAATCCCTCCAGCTGATATTCGTAGCTGATATGGTTGGTTGTAACATAGTTACAAGCTGAGTAATTAATGGTAAATATATCCTGCTCAGGCTTAAGATTAATTTCTCTGGTAAACGGCATATCTACTTCCAGCAAAGCACTTTCGGCACCTGGTAATATGACCTGGTTGTTAACCTCAATACCTGTTATCAATAAATTAAAACGTCCTACTGTCTTCAGTAAATCCTGCTCGTTAAATGAAACAAGCCCGTTTATTCCGCCTACAAAAATTTCACCGCTATTGCTTAAGTACAAGGCCCCTTCGTTGAGTTCGTGCAATGGAAAACCATTATTTTGCTCATAGGTATAAAAGTGCTCATTATCGATATCATACCTCACCAGCCCTTTGCTCGTAGCTACCCATAAATATCCAAAACGTGACTCTTCAATACCGTAAATAAAATCACTGGGCAACTGATGGTTCGCCTGGGAATAGTTAATAAACTTATTCTCATTACGGATATACTGATTAAGACCTCCGCCCAGTGTACCAATCCATAATCTGAACTGGTGATCTTCCATTATACAATAGACAGAATTACTGCTGAACGAGCTGCTTGACTTATCGTCTGAGTACCTGGTTATATCTTTCGTTTTAGGATTGTAGGCATAAAGCCCGTTGCGCTCTGTACCAATCCACAGCAGGCCAAAACTGTCTTCATAAAGGCAGAAGATAACATCGCCAATTGTGTTGGCTGTTTCAACATTCGTAATAAAAGGTTCAAACGAACGTGTCTTAAGATCAAATTTCACAATCCCTTTGTGCGTTCCCAGGAGGTAATAATCTTCAAACCGGATAATAGATGTAATAATATCTGAGGGAAGGGACGCTGAGTCGCTTCTGCTATAACGATAATTACTGAATTTCATCGTTTTAAGATCGAGCACATTTAATCCTCCCAAATGGGTGCCAATCAGCAGGTATTGCTTGTCAGCCAGTAGCAATGATTTAACATTATTACTTGATAAACCCTTCAATCCTTCCTGATGCAGATAATGTTTAAAGGTTTGGGTTTTCTGATCAAAGTAGTCAAGACCACCACCCTCAGTCGCAATCCACAGGTTTTTGGCTTTGTCTTCCAGTATTGTACCAATAACGGGATAATTGACCCCTTTACTACTGTTTTTAGCCACAGGGTACTGCTTATAAATATGATAGTCAGGATTATAATAACTAACACCTCCAAAGTATGTTCCTATCCATATGGTGCCCTGATAATCTTTCAGGAAGCAATAAATACTATTGTGTGATAAGCTATTGGGATTGCTGTCTGATTGTTGATAGTTGGAAATATCAAGTGTTTCACCATCAATAATACTTAAGCCCAGGAAAGTACCCACCCATATATTACCTGCCGAATCTTCTGTTATGTCGCGAATTATATTATTAACCAACGACTCCTCGTCATCAGTATGTCGATAGTGTTTGCTTATCTTGCTCTGGCGATTAAGTAATATAAGACCGTCATTGGCTGTACCTACCCAAATACGCTTTTCTGAATCAGTAAATACCTTTGTGATATTACCATCAAGTACTTTGGCAGACAACTCGCTTTTTTCGTCGTATCGGTACAAACCTTCTTCAGAGCATATCCATAGAACTCCTGCATTATCCATTACCAAACTATGCACTGAACAGTTATGATGAAATATCTTTTCCTTGAGAATAAAACCCTTAGACTCCGGATTTAACTCAAACAATCCGCGACTGGTGCCTACCAGCAGTTGATCTTTATAAGGCAGTATTGACAACACACCATTAAAAGGAAACTGTTCAAATTTTAATGTTGTTACATCTAATCGCGATATCCCACGATTGGTTGCTGCCCATATATAATTATCATCTTTTTTTAATCGTCGTACATTGTGACCCAAGATCGTATTCTCATTGCCACGTATTGGACGAAATGTACTTGTTTGTGTACCATCATATACATTTAAACCGTCGCGCGTTCCTATCCAAATACGTCCATGATCATCCTGTAAAAGTGATGTAACTGACACCTGCGATAAACCGCTTTCAATGCTTAAATGCTCAAAAGCAATGTTCTGTGCCTGTCCTTTTACCAACGTCAGAAACATCAGAATACTCATTACCCAATACTTCATCTTCATCCTTTTTGATCTGTTAATTACCCCTTGTTCATTCCAATTACAAAGGAATGCGACTGTACAAAATATGCATCCAATATAGTTCATTATAATGACCAAATTGTACACTTCTGCCGTACAACATCCTTTCTTTTTGTTTGATATTCAAACACTAAAAGGCCACCTGTACAATTATGACCACACTTGCGTATTTAAGTGTATGTATAATAAGCAATTAGGTTGATTATATTTGTCTTTGTAAGCACTCTGAAACTACAAAAACAAATATAGTATTAAGTTGAAAATACCATCAAATGAAAAAGATTAATAACAGTTTTATTGTATTATTTGCTGCGATATTCATTCTATATGGCTGTCAGTCGGAAGATACAAAATCGAAGCATAAAGAACTTGACTTTGCAGTAGAACAAACACAATTATTATTAGACGTATCATATAAAGCTGATAAAATTCCACGCACAATTGACGCTAACGGACATTTACACTGGACGCGCGATGGTTTTGACTGGACGGAAGGATTCTTTCCGGGAACCTGCTGGTATCTGTATGAATACACTAAAGATGAAAAATGGCAGAAGGGAGCCCAATTCTTTCAGAAAAAATATGAAGATCATCGCTTTTTACCTTTTTACCACGACTTAGGTTTTGTATTTAATTGTTCATATGGTAACGGTTACCGCTTAACGGGTGATGAGCACTATAAGCAAGTATTAATTGATGCAGGTAATACGCTTATCGGGCGTTTTAACCCACAAGTTGGGTGTATTAAATCATGGGATGTTGACAAAGGCTGGCAATCAAAAAGAGGCTGGGAATACCCTGTCATTATTGACAACATGATGAACCTGGAAATGTTATTTGAGTTGTCGGAGATTACCGGAGACTCAAAATACAAAGCGGTAGCTATTGCTCATGCCAATACAACGATGAAAAACCACTTCAGAGAAGACATGAGTTCATACCATGTTATTGATTACGATAGCATAACGGGTGAAGTGCGCAACAAACATACTGCTCAAGGATTTGCGCATGAATCAGAATGGGCTCGCGGTCAGGCATGGGGAATCTACGGATATACTATTTGTTACCGCTATACTAAAGATCCTTCGTATTTGAAACAAGCAGAAAAAATTGCTGATTACATCATTAATCACCCTGTAATGCCTGAGGACAAAGTTCCTTACTGGGATTATGACGCTGCAAAAATACCAAATGAACCAAGAGATGCTTCTGCAGCAGCAATTACAGCTTCCGCATTTATTGAATTAGATGCTTACTCAGATAATAATTACCTGGATGAAGCAAAGTTGATCATCAATAATTTATCATCAAAGGAATACCTGGCAGACTTAGGGAAAAACCATAATTTCATTTTAAAACATAGTGTGGGCAGTATTCCTCACAACAACGAAATTGATGTACCTTTGAATTATGCAGATTACTATTATATTGAAGCACTGCTTAGATTAAAGGCATTAAATAATGAACCAGTTGAACAGCTGGCTCAGTCAAAATAATAGAAACACTATGAAAATACTTAAATATATAAGCTATGCCATTGTTCTTACAATGGCATTTGTTTCTTGTACTAAAGCAACTAAAAAAGAACCCAGGAAGCCAAACCTGGTATATGTATTTCCTGATCAAATGCGTAAGCAGGCGATGAACTTCTGGGATACTCCTGAATTCAAAGGATCGATCAGAACAAAAGCCGATCCGGTAAGAACACCTCAACTGGATTCATTTGCTAAAGAAGCAGTGGTATTAACCAATGCGGTTAGTAACTGTCCCTTGTGCAGTCCTCACCGGGGCAGTCTGTTTTCAGGTTTATATCCGGGTACATCGGGCGTTTCACTTAACTGTAATGCCGATCGCCCCATCAGTTCACTTCGCGAAGATGCCATCTGTATCAGCGATGTGTTAGCAAAAGAAAACTACAACCTGGCCTACTTTGGTAAGTGGCACCTTGATTTTCCAACACCTAACGATCCGGTTAACCCGGGTAATTATGTTGATCCAAGACGCCCGGCCTGGGATACTTATTCACCCAGAGAAAAACGGCATGGTTTTGATTACTGGTACTCATATGGCACCTGGGATGTACATAAAGATCCGCATTACTACGATAATGACGGTAATCGCTACGACCCAAAGGAATGGTCACCAAAGCATGAGGCAGACCAGGTTATTTCATATCTGAAAAACGAAAAAGGCCAGCGCAATAACGATAAGCCATTTGCCATATTTGTATCGATGAACCCACCTCATAATCCATACAGTTCAATTGACGACTGTTTGGAAGAAGATTATGAGCATTATAAAAACATACCACTCAATGAGCTTTTGCATCGCGATAATGCCAATCCTGAAATGCCTAAAGCGCAGTCGGCACCATTTTACTTTGCCAATGTAACAGGTGTTGATCGTGAGTTCGGACGCATTGTGCAGCAACTAAAAGATATGGGTGAGTATGACAATACTATTGTTGTGTTTTCATCTGACCATGGCGAAACAATGTGTAGCCAGGGCATTAAAGATCCCAAAAACAACATTTTCACCGAATCTTTTGACGTACCGTTTTTAGTTAAATGGCCTGAGTTAGAAAAAGGCTATACAGATAACCTGTTATTGGGTACTCCTGATATTATGCCAACACTCCTTGGCCTGATGGGTTATGAAGATAAAATACCTGAAGAAGTACAGGGAACTAACTATGCTGGCGTATTGCAAAAAAAGGAAGAGCACTCGCGACCTAATTCTGCCCTATACATCAGAAACGTTAATGGCAAAAAAGATTCAGAAGGACTTGTTCAAAGTTACTTTCCTGTAGCAAGAGGTATCAAAACGCACCAGTATACCTTAGAATTGGTTATTGATAGAAATAAACAATTGAAGAAAACGAGTTTATATAATGATGATGCAGATCCGTATCAGATGAATAATTTGGCGGTTGACAAGAATGATCCGATAGTTAAAGAACTATTACAGGAAATGGCTTACTGGCTCAAAAAGAGTGATGATCCGTGGTATAATGAAAGAATCTTAAGCGATTGGATTACTTATGATCACGAGTAAGTAAAGGCCCTAAGAAAATTGATAATGTTCCTGAATGATAAATGTTCAGGTAAATGACATGAGTGCAGGAAAAATCAAAAATGAATTAGTTTCTTTACAAAAAAGAGTATAAATACAATTGATGATTTAGAAATAAACCTTTTTTGAGATGAACCAACTTGTAATCGATAAAATAAAAACTTCAGCAGCAGGAGAAGTACTATTTCCTGTTGCTGATACAGCTATTGCAAATGACAACTGGAATTATCCGGCCGATGTAAAGGTGATGTTTGGCATGGCCTACGACAGTAATAATTTTTACCTGAAATACCAGGTAGAAGAATCGCACCCTAAAGCCGTGTGCACCCAAACAAACGGGCCTGTATGGGAAGACAGTTGTGTGGAATTTTTCATAGCCTTTAACAACAAGGAATATTACAACCTTGAGTTTAACTGCATTGGCACCAGACTGGCCGGTTTGGGCACAAGTAATACCGATCGTCAGTGGTTAAATGCTGATGTAGTAGAAACCATCATAACCAAGCCATCATTAGGATCAAATCCTGTTGACCTGGTGGATACACCTACCACATGGGAAATGGATATTATTATTCCTAAGACTGTTTTTGGCAATAGCGTTGATTCTTTTGAAGCCGGTAATACATTTAAGGTGAACTTCTATAAATGCGGCGACAAGCAAAAACAAATGCACTTCTTATCATGGAATGCCATTGATAATGAAACACCAAACTTCCACCTGCCACAGTTCTTTGGTGAGGTAACGTTAAAGTAATAAGGACTATAATATACATTAAGACCGCAAAGCTGAATTATTACTTTTCAGTGTTTGCGGTCTTTGCTCATCTTATTTTCCTTCAAACTCATAATCCCGTTCCACCTTAGCAATTCGGGTTTTGAAAGCTTTATACCATTCGTTTCGCCCCTTTTCCCTGGCATTAGAATGTTCTGCATGTTCTTTCCACTTTTTTATGGCTGTCAGGTCACGCCAATAGGAAACAGTTACGCCTATTTCATTTCGGGCACTCTCCATTCCCAGAAAACCATCTTGCTGCCTGGCCAGCTCTACCATCCTGTCGGCTGTGGCTGAATAGCCATTATCTCCTTCTGTTCTTGTGGAAGTGAAAATAACGGCATAGTATGGAGGTTTTGGTGTATTTGCAATCATGTTTTTAGTATTGAGTTTTATAGTTGCTATTTAGTCACTACATATAGAAAATCAAACAGATCACAGAGCTAGGTGTTCATTTACAGGCGTTCTCTATGACTTACAAAAATGAAGGCTATTAGGGCTAATAGTCTAGTCATTATCCTTCAACTTAAGTAACTCATACAAACAATAGGCATCCCATACACCATCTTTAACGGCAATTTTGTTATCAATTATATGTCTGATAATAACATCGTATACTTCAGGACGATAAGTGGCATACCATATAAAACCATCGTATGATATGGGTGTTCCGTACTTGCGGGGCTTTGCACTGCCATCCATGCGCCCGGAGAACGTTCCGTCTCCAACAGCGACCTTATCCACCAGTGTATTGGCCATTGCTTTTATTATTTCTTCACCAAAACCATAACGCTGACTTATAAAGAATAATTGAAAATCCCTTGAATCGAAAGAGCCATGCGTAAAATCTTCAACCTGCTCTTTATCCGGATTCTTCTCTTGAGCCGCCTGGCTATATGGGTATTTCAGATATTGGTTATTGGCACCAAAGCGCGTCATATCAGCCATTAAATAGTTAAGCATTGCCTGGTTTACCTTATCCATTTCCATCACTTTACCTGCTTTTATCTGCATAACTTCCAAAGCTTCAATCAGTGGTATACTTCCACTTAATACCGGAAAAACACGATTGTAAATGAACACTTTCCCATGCCATTCTTTACGTAACAAAGTGCCGGGATAACGGATTAAATCATCATCTCCAACAAATACTTCATAAGTATAATCAATGGTCTTAAGGGCCTCATCAATCAGGTGTAAAGCAGTATCATAATAGCTTTTTCCATTGTATTCTTTCTGCCATAGTTCCGGGTGATCAGCAATCATGCGTATTGGCACTGTTATACTTGGTAATCCTGCAAATGCAGATGCTCCAGGCACCAAAGCAATGCTTCCGTCGTTACAGATCTCAGCTTCTTTATAGTTTGGCCATAGCGGCGCAATTGTTTGTGAATAACTAATGGGATACTGACCAAAGTTATCGTTACGATAGGCAATAGCCCGTTGAGCCACTTCAATGGCTTTATCCAAAAGGCGCCTGTCACCATCCTTTTGATACACCCATTCCATCATGTAACTGTTCATTCTTTTTCTGAAGTAATAATTCATGTGGTTATGAGTCGGTAACTGATAGTCTAACAGGTAACTTTTTAAGCCATTAAGCTCATTATCGGTTAAGTGCTTTGTATCATCCAGAACAAGATGTTTGGCAGCAGGCTCGTTCCAATCATATTTATCGACTGCCGTTGACTCATATTTTAACAATGGGTGAAGCATTGCGGGTGAATAAGCAGGTAAACCCGACTTATCGATGATAGGCTGACTAATAAAATAGGATAACTCATTTCCTTTTGCAGGTGTATAGCAGAGCTTTACTCCTGTTAATGAGTCTTGTTTCTTCTTTATTGTACCCCCATATGTTTTAGCAGGTGCCTCAACGGCCCATTCGAAACCTTCGGCTGTTTTTAGTATATAGCATTTAACTCTTTCATTTTCTGAAAAGCGATTCAACAGGTAATATGGAGCCTTTTCCATTCCGCCATAGCCAGCAAAGATGCGTAAGTCCTTCTTGTTATTTTGAATGATAAACGAACAACCATCTATAATAAAGCCGGCATCTGCAACACACCCGCGGTTTTCTGTTTGGGCAGTCGTCTCTTTTTTAACCTGGAACTCAAATACTATGCATTGACCATTTTTTAGCATTGTTCCTTTAAGCTTTTCCTTGTTACTCTTTTTTGCTCCTTTTGTGGCAACGGGAATTTCATAGGCCTTATGAACCTTGTTGTACTGAAGTGGCAATTTGATGCCCGACCTTTCTTTGGCTGTCAGTAAAAGTGGCATACACAAGATACCCATCAGTAGTGATAATTTCATCAGAATTGTTTTCATGATTAAGTTGTTCTGTCAACGAAAATACAAAATAGTTAAAGCCTAAAATTGTTATTTCCTTACTGATGAAGTGTCTAATATTGTGCTTTTAAATGCAAAAAACTTACACCTGTGTTGTTTAATGGGTGCATGCTTCTGCCAGAAGGGTCAACAGCTGTATATAAAACAATTATCTGGCATCAGGCCATAAAAAAACACCTGACCAAT